>JADYXV010000167.1 GCA_020853995.1 Novosphingobium sp. | reverse complement strand
CTTGTTCACCCGCCCGGCGATGGTAATGCCAAGGGCTTCCAGCATCACACCAGTTCCCGCCGCATCTTGAGCAAGAGACGCAGGAAAAACGGCGCTCCGGCAAGGCTTAATGCAATGCCTAGGCGCAATTCACCACCGGCAAGCGGCAGTATGCGGCACAGGCAATCGGCAATGAGCAGAAGCAATGCTCCGGCCAAGGCGGATGGAACAAGCGTGGCCGAAGGGCGCTGGTCGGTAAACGGCCGAACGAAATGGGGCACCATCAAACCGACAAAGCCGATCATTCCGGCCACCGCCACGCCACTGCCGACTATCAGTCCTATGCCAACAATCATCAGCCACAACAGATGAACAGGATCAACGCCAAGCGAACGCGCGGCATCCTCGCCCAACGTCAGCGCATCAAGACCAGGCGCTGCACGCCATAAGGCAACAAGGCCAAGAGCCGTGAGCGGTCCGGCAAGGTGCACTTCATGCCACCCCCGATCTGCCAACGCCCCCATCAGCCATGTCACGATTTCGGACAACGCGAACGGATTGGGTGAAAGGCTGATCGCAAGGCTGGTCAGCGCGCCTGCGAGGCTGGCAATCATCATGCCTGCCAGCGTGAACAGCGCGATCCCTCCGCTGCGACCGGCAATGAGCGCAAGCAGGCCCATCGCTCCACCGGCGCCGATTAGCGCGAGCAGCGGAAGCAGCACCGCCTGCGCCCCAAAGCCCGCATAGAACGATAATACTGCGCCAAGAGCAGCAGCTGGTGCAATACCGAACAGCCCCGGGTCAGCCAGCGGGTTGCGCAAGTAACCTTGCATTGCTGCGCCCGCCGCGCCCAGCCCGCCTCCAAGAATAAGGGCAAGCATCGCGCGGGGCAGTCGCAATTCCATTAGAATAGCCGTTGCATTGGGAACGGGCGGGCCGAACGGATCGATCCACACCTGACCTGCCAGCAGCGAGAGCGGCAGGGCGATGGCCAAAGCCAGAGCGAGAGCTTTAGACAGGTTGGCAGGAGCCGTGCTCATTTCACGGAACCGCGCTGATCAACAGGTCCTCCACCGGCACCTCGCACAAGCGCGTGTGCATTATATGAGGTGCGTACTTTGGCCAGTTGGCGCGCTGCGGCGATGATTGTCGGTCCGCCACAATAAAGGAGTTTCGGGTCAAGGTTTGCGCGCTGTGTCGCGCCAAGCGCTTTTAACGCAGGGTGCGAAAGGACGCGGTCGTCGCCTTTGCCGGTTTCGGCACTTTGCCCTGCGACAAGCATGATGGCCGGTGGATCAGCCAGCATTTTTTCAAGCGGCAGGAAATCAGCCTGCCCCAGCCCGCGTGCGGCGGCAAAATTGGTGAAGCCGGTGTGGCGCATTATGTCTGCAATCAATGTGCCATCGCCAGGAACCATACCACCTGATTGCCAGACAACGGTCGGTATTGGCACGGCAGCGGCAGGTGCAGCGGCGCTGGCCAATGCAGCATCGATGCGGGCGACAAGCGCTTCGCCGCGATCGGCATGTCCGGCCAATGTTGCGATCTGGCGGATCTGGGCGCGGCTATCGGCGATGGTGGCGGCCATGCCGAGGGGTTCGAATTGCAAGCCGAGGCGTTGATAGGCGTTGGCTGCGGCAGGATCGACAAATGTGCTGCCCAGAACCAGATCAGGCTGCAGGGAAAGGACTTCTTCCACTGTCCCGCGTGTAGAGGGCAAATCGCGCGCCGTTGCTGCATCCATCGAGGAAGAGCGCGGGTCTTTGCTGTAGTGCGAAATGGCCAGGATTTGTGCAGGATCAGCCACTTCTGCAAGTATTGCGTCGGTACAAGGGTTCAGGCTGACGATCGTGGGATGGGGTTGGTCTGGTTGATCGGGGGTGGCGCGGGATTGGGGGATGCAACTGGAAACGAGGGTAGCTGCGGCCAGCACCACCCCCTGCCCCCAACCTCTGACGAGGATGGGGGAAAGAGGGCGTTTCGCCATAAAGGCGGGGTGCTGGATCAATAGCGTGCCCGGATGCCGATGAAGGCGGACCGGCCCCAGGTGCCGTAGCCCGCGACAGTTTCATACCCTTCATCGAAGAGATTTTCAACGCGGCCATAGAGTTCGACCGCCGCAGTAACGGGTAGGCTGGCGCGCAACGTGGTCAACGCATAGCCATCAAGACGGCGCGAGTTCGAGGCATTGTCAAAGCTGTCCCCGACCATGCGCAAGTCTGCTCCGACTGCCAACCCGGCCAGCGGCGTCGTCCAGTCGCTTGACAGGGTAAGCGCGTGGCGTGGACGGCGCGCAAGATCGCGGCCATTGTTGGCATTGCCTGGTGTCAGGTTTCGCGCTTCAAGATAAGTGTAGGCCGCGCGCAATTGCAGCGTGTCGCCGGGACGCGCGCCAATTTCCACTTCGAAGCCTTCGGCGCGCGCCTTGCCGATGTTGTCGTACGTGCCGCTAGGCCGGTTGACGCAGATTGCCGATGTGACTCCGCGACAGGAAACAAATACGATCAAGTTACGGCTATCGCGACGGAAAACCGTGGCAGAGGCATGGAGCATGCCGTTGCGACTGCCCCATTCAAGGCCGGCGTCGTAGCTTTTGGACCGTTCCGGAACGAGCGTGGTGTTGCCGTATTCCGATAGCAACTGGTACAGCGTCGGCGCCTTGAAGCCTTCACCATAGGATGCCCGCACGCGAAGGTCTTGCGCCAAGTCCATCGATCCGTTCGCACCGAAAGTCCATGCCGTTCCGAAGCGGCTGTGATCATCGATGCGGACACCGGCTGCAAGGCTGGCACGGTCGGAAGTCCAGCCGAGCATGGCGTGGCCACTGGTCAAGTTGGCCTTTGCCTCGGCATCAAACGTGCTGGAGAAACGGGTCCATTCGCTGTCTGCGCCAAAATCAAGCGTGAAGCTGGCAGGGAGGTTGAACCGGCCGGTCAGGTCCGCACGTTCCGAGCGACCTACATAACCGAACGACGGATAAGTACCGAACGTGGGATCAAAGTAGTCGCGCTTCGTATCCGACAAAGCAAAGCCGGTATTGAGCGTGAGGGCATCTGATGTGTAGCGCAAGCCGACGCGACCAGAAGCTTGGCGCGTCGTCTGGTATTCCGGCGTATCGCCAAAGGTGAAGGTAGGTGCCGCAAAGCCATCGATATCGGCGCTGGAATCCGCGTAACGGGCTGTTGCAACAATCGCCAGATCCTGCGTGATGTTCAACCGCCCGCGACCACCGATGCGCCATTGCCGGAATCCGTCGGGTTCTGTGCCGACGGCCGCGGCGGAAATGCCTTCGTTACGGGTGTAGCCACCGTTGAGCGTGATCGCGCCAAGGTCTGATGCAAGGCCGGCGGAGGCATCTGCCATGTAGCTTTCATTCGCGCCATATTCTGCGCTGGCTTCAACGCCGGTGAAATCGCGTGACTGGACCGCGATCACGCCGCCAATGGCCGCGCTGCCCCAGATGACCGAGTTCGAACCGCGCAATACATCGATCCGTTCAATTCCGCCGGGGGTAAGTGTGCCGAAATCAAACCCGCCCGATGGCGCAGAGACATCTTCAAGGCGCACACCATCGACGAGGACGAGGACTTGTTCGGCATCAGCGCCGCGCAGCCGCACGCCGGTAAAGCTGCCGGGGCCGCCGTTGCGGGTGAAGGTCAGGCCGGGAACGCGTTCGAGCACGCGGGTGATGTCAGGACCTTGGATCGATTGGATTTCTTGCGCCGAGATGACGGTGACGGGCTGACCGAGTTGATCGACGCGGGCTTCACTGCCGGTAGCGATGACGGTTATGGCATCGGCGCGAATTTGGCTGGCAAGATAAATGTCATCAGTGGCCTGCGCAAACGCGGGACTGGCGAGCACCAGAGCAGAAACAGAAAGCAGATACTTCTTCACAAGACGGACTCCCGGCCACGAACGGTATTGCCGTTCATGGCGAGAGGAGCGCTGGGCCATAGATGGCGCGCCTCGTCGCGTGCGCCCGGTACACCCCGCCCGGCCACGGAACGACGACCATCGGCAGGTTTCCTGGCTCCCGGGTCATCGTGCGTTGCCCGCCTTCCCAGCACCGGGATCGAATCCGGCACCAGTGGCATAACTGGGCAACGCGCTATCCGGTTACAGTTGCGGGGGCAGCACCGGATTTGAACCGGCTTCCCTCTTAGCCCGGGTTAGCGGGCACCGTTGGCGTCGGGGGCGTGCCTAAACCCAACGAAAGTTCAGCGCAAGACCCCTCGTGCACCTCTGGTCAGGTTAACCGGATTGAAGGGGAATGTGCCGCATCGGGACAGGCGGAAAAGCGGGAATGCGATGACCGGAGCAAAGGTCTAGCAAAAAATTGGCTTTAATCAGGATTCGTCCAACAATCATGCCTTTGGAAGTTGCTTACCGGCCAATCGACCTGCCTTGCGCCCCGGCGCGAGCAGAGCGCATTTGGATGGACCAAGCGCGTCCGCGTGATTTTGCAGCACGGATCCGGCGGCGCGACATGCGTTCGATCCGCCGTGATTTGCGGGCACCATCCCTGCTTTGGCAACGGGCAGCGGGCATCGCGATGTTCGGATTGATGGCCACGCTGCTGGGTCCCTTGGGCTGGGGTGAGCCCGGGGGAATCGGCGCTGCGTCCGCCCGGGAACGCATGGCCAAGTTGCAACCGTTCGAGAAGGCCGGCGAAAGCTTCCCCGGTTCTGCATTTTACTGGCTGGCCGCCGAAGAAACCGGCCTTGTCGCGCCGGACGCAGCCCAATCGGCATGGGATGCGCGGCGCGACGATGAAGAAGTTCCGGTTGGCGCAATTGCGCGGCCGGTATTGGCAACAGGGACAGGCGAAGATCGCTGGCGCGCGCTGCAATGTCTGACCGCAGCGATCTATTACGAAGCGGCCAGCGAACCTGATGCAGGGCAGCGCGCCGTGGCGCAAGTCGTGCTCAATCGCGTGGCGCATCCGGCATGGCCCAACACCGTCTGCGGCGTGGTCTATCAGGGATCGGAGCGGCCATCGTGCCAGTTCAGCTTCGCCTGCGACGGATCAATGGCCCGCAAACCGATGGCGGCTTTTTGGGACCGCGCCCGCCGCGTTGCGTCTGATGCGCTGGCCGGATATGTCTATGCGCCGGCGGGCCTTGCCACCCATTATCACACAACAGCGGTCCATCCCTATTGGGCACCAAGCCTGACGTTCCTTGGCACGATTGGCGCGCACCGGTTCTATCGCTGGGCAGGCAATGCCGGAAAGCCCGCAGCCTTCACCGCGCTTTATTCAGGCGGCGAACCCTTAGCCGCACCGCATCCGCGCACGTGGACGCCTTTGCCCGCTGATGTGGCCGATCCTCTGGCGCTTGAGAGGGCGTTCGAACAAGGCAAGATCACCGCGAACGCGACAGCCCTGCCAACTGCCCCAATGGCTGCGCCAATTTATAGCGCCCCGATCCAGCAGCGTGGCGGCGAAGCACTGTTCAAAGCAGAACCAGCCAACTCTACGTTAAGCGGCAGTGGCGCCATCCGGCCTGAATACGAGAACGCAGGCCGCTGGATAGCCCAACCCGGCAGCTGAACGCCTTAACAAGCGGGCACTCGCTTTCGGCTCATCGTAAAATCGTTTCATACCGAGTGGTTATCGCTTCCTTTACCCTGTCATCCAACGGAAACTTAGTGCGATCGGGCCTAAAGGCGTGGTCGAACAAGACGGCCCACGCGTATTTTGGTGGTGCCGTTAAGGAGACATGACAACTCATGGTGCGATTTGCCCCCCGTTACGGTATTGTTTCCCCATGCCTGGCCCGCCCCATTCGTGGACGGCATGTGCGTGCGGTGAACGACAATGCCGAAGAATGGTGCGGTTCATGGCTGCAAGAGAGCGAAACACTCGACACCGCGTTACGCATGTTTGCAGCCCATGGATTTTCAGCCGCGTCCCGCGCGTGCGATGCCGCATCGATCGCAGACAAGAGCGGCGATGATGAGCGTTCGCAATTCTGGCTTGAGGTGTGCCGCACGCTTGATCGGCGGCTGGCAAAGGATTTCGCGCAACAATTGAGCCGGTAAGGCATTCCCACCCAATGCTGCTTTGATAGGCCCCGGCTTGCAAACCGGGGCCTTTGTCGTTTTGAGTTGGACGTTGTTCAACCGCGATCCACGATCTGATCACGGCAGTTAACGCTATTGCGAAGTGTTATCACAAAAAGGCGAAAACTAGCTATTTTTCGCGGTTGCAATCATCTTCGCGCGCGCTTAGTGCGACACGCATACGTCAGCACTCCTCTGTCTCGCGGGGCATGGGGGAGGACTGGGACGGTTTCGCCGTGGCGTGTCATTCGTGGCCTCCATGGAAAACCGGATGTCTTGTATGCTTGTCCCCGCGAACGGGAAAGGACCGTAAAGCATGGCACGCAAGAAGATTGCGCTTATCGGCGCAGGCAATATCGGTGGAACGCTTGCCCACCTCGCTGCCCAAAAGGAACTGGGCGATATCGTCTTGTTCGACGTTGCTGAAGGCGTGCCTCAGGGCAAGGCGCTTGACCTGTCGCAGTGCGGCCCGGTCGAAGGTTTTGACGCGAAGATCACCGGTTCTAACGATTATGCCGACATCGCAGGCGCAGACGTCATCATTGTCACCGCCGGCGTTGCCCGCAAGCCTGGCATGAGCCGCGACGACTTGCTCGGCATCAACCTTAAAGTCATGAAGGCTGTTGGCGAAGGCATTGCTGCCAACGCACCTGACGCTTTCGTGATCTGCATCACCAACCCGCTTGATGCGATGGTCTGGGCACTGCGCGAATTTTCGGGCCTTCCGCACAACAAGGTTGTCGGCATGGCAGGTGTCCTCGATTCGGCGCGCTTCTCGACTTTCCTTGCATGGGAATTCGGCGTTTCGATCCGCGATGTGAACACCTTCGTTCTGGGCGGCCACGGCGATACGATGGTGCCTGTCACCCAGTATTCGACCGTCAACGGCATCCCTGTGCCAGACCTCGTCAAGATGGGCCTTTCCACACAGGAAAACATCGACGCCATCGTGCAGCGCACCCGTTCAGGCGGCGGCGAAATCGTCGGCCTGCTCAAGACCGGCTCGGCGTTCTACGCTCCTGCTGCTTCGGGTATCGCGATGGCCGAGGCCTATCTGTTCGACCAGAAGCGCATCCTGCCTTGCGCCGCCTATGTCGATGGCCAGTACGGCGTTGACGGCCTTTACGTCGGCGTGCCCGTGCTGATCGGCGCGAATGGCGTGGAAAAGGTTATCGAGATCGAACTCGACGATGCTTCGAAGGCTGGCCTTCAGGTTTCGGTCGATGCGGTCAAGGAACTGCTGGAAGCCTGCAAGGGCATTGATCCAAGCCTCGTGTAATGCGCAAAATCCGGCCGATCTTGCTGCCATTTATGGCTCTGACTGCTTTGCTTGGCGTCACCACACCTGCGGTGGCGGCAAGCGAAGGCGGTAATGCTCTGGCCTATCCAGAGACAGAGATGTTGGCAGCGTTTCGCGCCGCCTGCACCGAGATCGGCGATTTTGGCAAAGCGCGTGAAGCGGCACTTTCCCAAGGTTGGGCCGAAATTGCGGCTGATGAATCAACCGCTGGGAGCCGACTCGTGTTGTTTGGCGAAGCGATGGTTCAGAAAAATCCGGATGTCACAATGCTCAAGGGGCCTTTGCTCAGGCGCGATGTCGCAGGCCGTGAACTCTTCCTCGCTATATCTGGCGCAAAAGTTGACGGAAACATCGTCAAGGGATGCCGGATGTATGATTTTACAGCCGATAAGCCTTTGGGATCAAATGCGCTGGTTGCCTTTATGGGGCGTCCAGCAAACGCAAGTAACATGCCGTTGCCCGGCTTCACGGTTGAATCGTGGACGCCCGGAATAGCAAACGGTCATATGGAATTCGAAGCTGCGCACGTTGCGCAAGGAACAACTCTGCCTGCTAACGTGCCCATTTCCGGTATCATGTTGAAGGCACAAATTGTGGAGATCGACAAGCGATGAGCATTCTGGTCGACAAGAATACCAAGGTCATCACGCAAGGTATGACCGGTGCAACCGGCACGTTCCACACCGAACAGGCGCTGGCTTATGGCACGCAGATGGTTGGCGGCGTAACCCCCGGCAAGGGCGGCACGACGCACATCGGCCTGCCCAACTTCAACACCGTACATGAAGCAAAGGCTGCAACCGGCGCGACCGCATCGTGCATCTACGTACCGCCTCCGTTCGCCGCTGATTCGATCCTCGAAGCTATTGACGCCGAGATGGAATTGATCGTGGCGATCACCGAAGGCATTCCGGTGCTCGACATGGTCAAGGTCAAGCGCGCACTGGCAGGGTCCAAGAGCCGCCTGATCGGTCCGAACTGCCCCGGTGTTCTGACCCCGAACCAGTGCAAGATCGGCATTATGCCAGGCTCGATCTTCAAGGAAGGCAGCGTCGGCGTCGTTTCGCGCTCGGGCACGCTGACATATGAAGCCGTGTTCCAGACCACCGCAATTGGCCTTGGCCAGACGACGGCTGTCGGCATCGGCGGTGATCCGGTCAACGGCACAAACTTCATCGATATCCTCGAACTGTTCCTCGCTGACGATGCTACCAAGTCGATCATCATGATCGGTGAAATCGGCGGCGATGCAGAAGAAATGGCTGCACAGTTCCTGATCGACGAAGCCAAGCGTGGCCGCAAGAAGCCTATGGCAGGCTTCATCGCAGGCCGTACGGCGCCTCCGGGCCGCCGCATGGGCCATGCTGGCGCGATTGTTTCGGGTGGCAAGGGCGATGCAGACAGCAAGATCGCGGCAATGGAAGCAGCTGGCATCAAGGTTTCCGCCTCGCCATCACTGCTTGGCGAAACGCTGGCTGAAGTGCTGAAAGAACGCGTTTAATCGTACGTAAAAGCTACCGCCCGGATAGGCCACCATACGTAGGTGACCGCCGGGCGGATGCTTGGAATTGGGCTGTTATGGTTAATCCTATCGGATGATACCTGTGGCCACAGGATTTTAACGGGATCAAATTGCGGTCTCGTGGGTAAGGTTTCTTTCGCCGGTCGGCGAAGGCGCGATTGTCCGAAGCCCCCTCCCTCCCCGGGGGATCAGGAGTTGACAATGGGTTCTGAATTGCACGAATTCGACGTGGATCCCTCACAGGAAGGTCCGCAGCCCGGCCCTTCGTGGGCTAGCAAGCGCTGGCCGGTAACCGATGCTTTTGCAGGCGATGACCTGACGCAGGCGATGGACCCGATGGCGATGAAAGCCGCCATCGAAAAGGCCGCCAAGAAGGCCGGAACCCCGCTGGACGAGGCCGCTTTGCAGCAGGCAGCGCTGGATTCGATCCGCGCAATGACCCTGATCCGCACGTACCGTGTGCGCGGGCATCTGGCCGCTGATCTTGATCCGTTGGGCCTTGCACGTCAGAAATTGCCTGCCGATATTTCGCCTGAATATCACGGCTTCACCGCTGCCGACATGAACCGCAAGGTCTACATCGGCGGCGTGCTAGGCCTCGAATGGGCCACGTTGACCGAACTGGTCATGATCCTGCGCGCCAACTACTGCGGGCACGTCGGCTTTGAATATATGCACATCGCCGATGTGGAAGAGCGCCGCTTCATCCAGGACCGCATCGAAGGTGGTGACAAGTCGATCGACTTTACCCCCAACGGCAAGAAGGCGATCCTTGCCGCCGTTGTGCGCGGTGAACAGTACGAAAAGTTCCTCGGCAAGAAGTACGTCGGCACCAAGCGCTTCGGCCTTGATGGCGGGGAATCGATGATCCCGGCGCTTGAAGCTCTGATCAAGTACGGCGGCCAGTTGGGCGTGCGCGAAATCGTTTACGGCATGGCCCATCGTGGCCGCCTGAACGTGCTCGCCAACGTCATGTCCAAGCCCTACCGCGTGATCTTCCACGAATTCTCGGGCGGCACAGCCAACCCGCAGGACGTTGGCGGATCGGGCGACGTGAAGTATCACCTCGGCACCAGCACCGACCGTGAATTTGATGGCATCAAGGTTCATATGAGCCTTGTGCCCAACCCTTCGCACCTTGAAACGGTGGACCCTGTAGTGCTCGGCAAAGTCCGCGCGCAGCAGGTGTTCCGTGACGACATTGGTGAAGACGTTGGCCCCAATGCGCGCCACAAGCAGGTTCTGCCAATCCTGATCCACGGCGATGCCGCCTTTGCCGGACAAGGTATTGTCTGGGAGTGCTTCGGCCTGTCGGGCGTGAAGGGCTACAACACCGGCGGTTGCATCCACTTCATCATCAACAACCAGATCGGCTTCACCACCAGCCCGCAATTCTCGCGCGGATCACCCTACCCATCGGACGTGGCAAAGGGCGTGCAAGCGCCAATCCTGCACGTCAATGGCGATGACCCCGAAGCGGTGACTTTCGCGTGCAAAATGGCAATCGATTATCGCCAGAAGTTCGGTCGCGATATTGTGATCGACATGTGGTGCTATCGCCGCTTCGGCCACAATGAAGGCGATGAACCTTCATTCACGCAGCCGCTGATGTACGCCAAAATCCGCCAGCATCCGCCAGTGAGCGATGTCTATGCCAAGCGTCTCGTCTGGCAGGGTGTGATTGATGGAAATCACAAGGCCGAGGTCGAGAACCAGTTTACCGCAACGCTGGAAGCTGAATTCGAGGCGTCAAAAGGCTACAAGGCAAACGAGGCTGACTGGTTTGGCGGTCGCTGGTCGGGGCTGAACAAGCCTGCAGATCCGGTAACTGCCCGCCGCAACGTGCCGACCGGCATCGATCAGAAGATGTTCGACAGCCTTGGCCGCACCTTGACCGCCATCCCTGACGATCTGACAGTGCACAAAACGCTGGGCCGCGTGATCGATGCCAAGCGCGAAATGTTCACGACAGGTCAAGGGTTCGACTGGGCAACCGGCGAAGCTCTGGCTTTCGGCAGCCTTGTCATGGAAGGTTATGGCGTTCGCCTGTCGGGCCAGGACTGCGGGCGCGGCACTTTCAGCCAGCGCCATGCCGTCTGGGTCGATCAGACAACCGAGCGCAAGTATGTGCCGCTGACCACCCTGCCCCACGGCAGCTTCGAAGTGCTGGACTCCACGCTATCGGAATATGGCGTGCTTGGCTTTGAATATGGCTATGCCAGCGCTGATCCCAAAAGCCTTGTGCTGTGGGAAGCGCAGTTTGGTGATTTTGCCAACGGTGCGCAGATCGTGATCGATCAGTACATTGCCGCATCGGAAGCCAAGTGGCTGCGCGCCAACGGCCTCGTCATGCTGCTGCCGCACGGGTACGAAGGCCAGGGGCCTGAACATTCGTCGGCCCGGCCCGAACGGTTCTTGCAGCTTTGCGCTGAAGACAACATTCAGGTTTGCAACATCACGACGCCAGCAAACTATTTCCACGTGCTGCGCCGGCAGATGCATCGTCCGTTCCGCAAGCCGTTGATTATCATGACGCCCAAAAGCCTGCTGCGCCATCCGCTGGCAAAGTCGGTCGCGTCCGATTTCATCGGTGATGGTCACTTCATGCGCATCCTGTCCGACACCAACGGTTCGGCAGACAAGGACACCAAGCGTGTTGTGCTGTGTTCTGGCAAGGTTTCGTACGACTTGATGGAAGCGCGCAATTCAGCCGATATGACGGATACGCAAGTGATCCGGCTTGAGCAGCTTTACCCGTTCCCGGGTGAGCCGCTGGCAACACGTCTGGCGCGGATGCCCAACCTTGAAGACGTGGTCTGGTGCCAGGAAGAGCCTAAGAACAACGGTTCATGGTTCTTTGTCGAACCCCTGATCGAGGAATCGCTGAAGGCTGCCAACTGCAAGGTTGGCCGTGCGCGCTATGCCGGACGTCAGGCTTCGGCCTCGCCAGCAACGGGTCTCGCCAGCCGTCACGCAAGCGAGCAAGGCGCGCTGGTTGCTGATGCATTGGGCCTGTCGGTACGCAGCGAAATCCGCCGCCAGAAAAAATCCTGATTTTCCTGATTTTTCCTTCTCCCAAGGAATTGCATTATGTCGATTGAAGTAAAGGTTCCAACGCTGGGTGAAAGCGTCAGCGAAGCAACCGTAGGCCAGTGGCTGAAAAAGCCCGGCGAAACCGTTGCCCTTGATGAGCCGATTGTCAGCCTTGAAACGGACAAAGTGGCTGTCGAAGTGCCTGCACCTGCGGCCGGTGTAATGGGTGCGCTTGTTGCCAACGAAGGCGATACCGTTTCGGTGGGTGCGCTGCTCGCACTGATCGAAGACAGCATCGCCGCTGCCGGCAATCAACAGCCAGCGCCACGAACCGAAGCACCGGTTGCACCGGCATCTGATACGATGCCAAAGGATGTCGGCTCCGGCGGCGACGCAGCAGTGCTTTCGCCTGCGGTGCGACGCGCGGTTCTTGAATATGGCATTGATCCTTCAAGCGTTAAAGGCACCGGCAAGGACGGCCGCCTGACCAAGGAAGATGTGACTGCTGCGGCCCAGGCCAAGCAGGCAACGCCTGCTCCGGCTGCTTCTGCACCGGTCGCAGCTGTTGCCGCTCCGCCTGTTGCTGGCCGCAATGAAGAGCGCGTGAAGATGACGCGCATGCGCCAGACCATCGCCAAGCGCCTGAAAAGCGCGCAAGAAACCGCCGCAATGCTCACCACGTTCAACGACGTGGACATGGGCGCGGTGATGGAAGCGCGCGCCAAGTACAAGGACGTGTTCGAAAAGAAGCACGGCGTGAAACTTGGCCTGATGAGCTTCTTTGCCAAGGCTTCAGTACTGGCGCTGAAGGATATCCCTTCGGTCAACGCGCAGATGCAGGGCGATGAAATCGTCTATTTCGATTACGTCGACATTTCGGTTGCCGTCTCGGCCCCGAACGGGCTGGTCGTACCTGTAGTCCGCAACGTCGATAAGCTAAGCTTTGCCGACATCGAAAAGTCGATTGCCGATTACGGCAAGAAGGCGCGTGATGGTTCGCTGACGATGGAAGACATGAAGGGCGGCACCTTCACCATCTCAAACGGAGGTGTGTTCGGCGGGCTTATGTCAACCCCGATCATCAACCCGCCGCAGTCTGCCGTGCTTGGCCTGCACCGCATCGAAGACCGTCCCGTTGTCCGAAACGGCGAAATCGTTGTGCGTCCAATGATGTACATCGCGCTGTCATACGACCATCGCATTATTGACGGGCGTGAAGCAGTGACGGCATTGAAGACGATCAAGGAAGCGATCGAGGATCCAACCCGGTTGTTGATAGATTTGTGATTTGATGTTTCGCGGCATCCCGCAACAAGCTCAGGATGAGCGGGTGCCGTGTTTCTGACCTGAATCCAAGGCCGTTTATGCTGAGTTTGTCAAAGCATGATCGCGCAACGGAGGCCGAACATGGCTGAATATGATTACGACGTTCTGGTTATCGGTGCCGGTCCCGGCGGTTATGTTGCGGCCATCCGCGCCGCACAGCTGGGCCTGAAAACGGCTTGTGCCGACGGGCGCGATACCTTGGGCGGAACTTGCCTCAATGTCGGTTGCATTCCGTCCAAGGCGCTGCTGCACGGATCGGAGATGTTCGACGAGGCCACCAATGGCACGTTCAACACTTATGGAATCAAGACTGGCCCGGTCGAACTCGATCTTACGGCAATGCAGGCGCAAAAGCTTGATTCCGTAAAGCAATTGACTGGCGGCATCGAGTTCCTGTTCAAGAAGAACAAGGTTACCTGGCTTAAAGGCTATGCCGCGTTTGAGGACGCCCACACTGTCACAGTTGCAGGCCAGACTGTTACTGCCAAGAACATTGTGATTGCCACAGGTTCAAGCGTCACCCCGCTGCCCGGCGTTACGGTCGATAACGACGCAGGTATTATCGTTGACAGCACCGGCGCGCTGGCGCTGGATCGCGTTCCGAACCACATGGTGGTTATCGGCGGCGGCGTAATCGGGCTTGAACTCGGCTCGGTTTGGCGCCGTCTGGGTGCAAAGGTCACGGTCGTTGAATTCCTTGACCAATTGCTGCCCGGCATGGACGGCGATGTGCGCAAGGAAGCGGCCAAGATCTTCAAGAAACAGGGCATGGACATCAAGCTTGGCACCAAGGTGACCGGCGTCTCTGTCAGCGGCAAGACGGCGACGTTGACGGTTGAACCATCCAAGGGTGGTGAGGCTTCGACCATTGAAGCCGATTGCGTGCTGGTGGCGATTGGCCGCCGCCCGAATGTCGAAGGCCTTGGCCTCGACAAGATCGGGCTTGAACTGAACGCGCGCGGCCAGATTGAAACCGATCACGATTTTGCCACCCAGATTGATGGCGTATGGGCAGTGGGTGATGTGATCCCCGGCCCGATGCTGGCGCATAAGGCCGAAGATGAAGGCATTGCGGTTGCTGAAAACATCGCAGGGCTGACCGGCATCGTGAATCACGATCTTATCCCCGGCGTGGTCTATACCTTCCCCGAATTTGCTGGCGTTGGCCTGACCGAGGAAGCAGCGCGCGAGAAGGGTGACATCAAGGTCGGCAAGTTCCCGATGCTCGCCAACAGCCGCGCCAAGACCAACCACGAGCCGGACGGCTTCGTAAAGGTGATCTCCGACGCCAAAACAGACCGCGTTTTGGGCGTGTGGTGCATTGCATCGGTGGCAGGCACGATGATCGCGCAAGCCACCCAAGCAATGGAATTTGGCGCGACGTCGGAAGACATCGCCTATACCTGCCACGCGCACCCGACGCATTCCGAAGCGCTGAAAGAAGCCGCTATGGCGGTGACGGGCAAGCCGATCCACATGTGATTTTTGCGACGACAATTGACAGGGGCCGTCCTTCGGGGCGGCCCTTTTCGTTTGAACGCGTGGCTTCAGCCGCCTAAGTGCAACGCAACGCAATTTGAAGGAACTGCCACGATGTCGATCAAGCTTACCCTGACCGAAGACGAAACAGAGATCCTGATTGATGCGCTTGAAGCGGATATGGAAGGCTATCTCGAAGCGGCCAAGGAAGCGCGCGGCAATACGCGCCGTGAAGAAATGAAGACTTTCACCGATGCGGCAGAGCGCATTGGCGCATTGAAGGCACGGTTGGAAGCGCTGCTGGGCGAATAATCGGTCCATGCGGATGACCCGCCGCCTGCTTGTTTCAGCGCTGGCTGCCTGCGGTCTTTTGCCCGCAAAGCTGGCGGCGCAAGTTACGGACGGCGGGCTTCATCATCTTCTGTCCCGGCCACTTAATGCGGCCACGTTGGCAAGCTTGCGTCAGGCATTGGGTACGCCGGGAATGGCTCTGTTTTGGCAAACAGGGTCTGCGCCACCGGTCGTCATGGCCGATGGTTTTCGCGCTGCCGGGAACCCTGCTTCTGTAACAACGCAGGACCAGTGGCATCTGGGTTCGATAACCAAGTCACTGACTGCAACGGTGTTTGCCCGCGCGGTGGAGGCAGGCGTCATTGGCTGGGATACGCCGATTGGCAATGTCCTGCCACGTGTTCCGCGTCGGCATCGCACCCTCACCGCCATTGATCTGCTCAGCCACCATGCGGGGCTGGCCAAAGACATCCCGTTGGGTGAATTGTTCGCCTTGCCCATGATCGAGGCAGACGCACGCTCCAATCGCCGCCGCTACGCCGAAATGGCATTTGACATGCGCCCAATCGGCCCCGCCCACAGTGGGTATTCCTATTCCAACGCAGGCTATGTTTTGGCTGCCCACATGCTGGAAGAAGTCACTGGCGTACCTTATGAAACATTGGCGCAGCGTGAAGTGCTGACGCCGCTTGGCCTAGCCAGCGCAGGTTTCGGCCCGCCGGGATCACCCGAGCAGTTCGACCAGCCGCGCGGCCACCAGAACGGACAGCCTGTTTGGGCGGATAATCCCGCTGTAATGGCACCGGCTGGTGGCCTGCACATGGCGCTTGGCGATCTTACCACTTATCTGCGCGCGCACCGTGACCGGGCACCACTGCTGCGGCCCGAAAGCTGGGCGCAAATGCACAAGCCGCGCTTTGGCAGCACGTCAGCGCTGGGTTGGATTGCAGGCCAGGACGGCAGCTTGTGGCACAACGGGTCGAACACCCACTGGTACGCCGAAGTTTTGGTTGAGCCCCAGTCCGGCCTGATTGTCGGCCACTGCGGCAATGATATGGCATTGTTCACACATCAGCGCGCGCTCTTGCCAGCGCTGCGCCAAGCGGCGATGGGCCTGCAATGACACCCGCCATTCCCCAACTGCTCGATCTTGCTGGCATCGCCGTTTTCGCGCTGACCGGCGCGCTTTTGGCGGCAAAGTTGCGGCAGACATTCGTAACAATGGCATTCTTCGCACTGGTTACCGGCGTGGGCGGCGGGTCTGTGCGTGATTTGCTGATCGGTGCGCCGGTATTCTGGGTGCGTGATCCGTGGGTTGCGCCAGTTTGCCTTGGTATAGCTTTGCTCAGTTGGTTCACCCCGCGCCGCTGGTGGGACAAACCTGTGCTGGAATGGGCCGACGCTGCAGGCCTCGGCGCTTATGCCGTGCTGGGCACGGCAAAAGCTTTGGCATTTGGCGTTGCGCCTGTTGCGGCTGTGCTGATGGGCGTGATCACCGGTTGCGTCGGCGGGATCATCCGTGATGTGCTGGCAGGCCGCCCGTCCATTCTGATGCGGCCTGAATTGTACGTCACGGCAGCCGCGCTTTCATCGGTGCTGTGCGCGGGCGGTATGGCGCTTGGCCTATCGAGCGGGATTGTCTGGCCCACTGCCGCGCTTGCCGGATTCGGTTTGCGCGGCGCGGCAATCTGGTGGCGCCTTGGCTTGCCAACCTATCGGGCAGATGTTGGATAATCCATCCCTTCAGCCAATCATCTCGACCACGACTTTGCCCATAGCCTGCCGGTTTTCCAACATTGCAATGGCCGCACTGCCTTCATCAAGCGTGAAGCGCGAAGAGACGCGAGGATTGATTTTTCTTGCGCGTAGCAAATCAAACAATTCAGCCACTTGCGCTTTGAACTTCGCAGGCTCTCTTGCGATGAACGCACCCCAGAACACGCCGCAAACATCGCATGATTTAAGCAGCGTCAGGTTCAACGGCAGCCGCGCAATGCCCGCCGGAAAACCTACCACAAGGAAGCGCCCTTCCCACGCAATGGCGCGCACGGCAGGTTCGGAATAATCACCACCGACGATATCATAGACAATGTTTGCGCCAGTCGGTCCGCAAGCCTTCTTGAACGCTTCGGCCAGTTCCTTTGATTGCACCTTGTCAAACGGCGCGCGGCCATAGACGACAACGTCATCGGCCCCTGCAGAACGCGCAACAGTTGCTTTTTCCTCGGTCGAGACCCCTGCGATTACGCGCGCGCCATACGCTTTGGCCAGTTCGATTGCCGACAGTCCCACGCCACCGGCCGCACCCAATACCAGCACCACGTCGCCAGCCTTGATATGGCCACGATCCTTCAACCCATGAATGGTGGTGCCATATGTCATCAGCAATGACGCGCCAGTGGCAAAGTCAACGTCATCGGGCAGGGCAAACAGGCTGCTGGCAGGTGCCACAATCTTTTCGGCAAGGCCGCCGTGGCCGATCATGGCCATAACGCGATCCCCGACCGACCAGCCAGAAACACCTGCCCCCAGTGCCTCGATCGTGCCTGCCAGTTCACTGCCGGGAGCATAGGGCCGTTCGGGTTTGAACTGGTACAAGTCGCGGATCATTAGCGTGTCGGGGAAGTTGATCGAGCAGGCATGAACACGCACGACCACCTCGCCCGCTCCGGGCACAGGATCGGGCAGATCATCCAGCACCAGCGTTTCGGGGCCGCCCGCAGCGTGAGTGCGCAGTGCCTTCATTGCAATTCTCCCAAAGCTTACCACGGAATCGATCCGCCTATCGCTTTAAGGAAGCAAGTTTCGCGCGGCTTGGAAAGCCTTTTAATTGAGCGCTTAAGCCGCCGCTACGGCATCCGTACCGCGCGCAAGGAATGGCAACTGATCGCGCATCTTGGCCTCATGCGTGGAAATTGCCGTATCGCGGGCCATCGTCAGACCGACTTCATCGAGGCCGTTGATCAGGCAGTTCTTGCGGAACGCGTCAATTTCAAACGAGAAGCGATCCTGAAACGGGGTAGAGACGGTCTGTGATTCCAGATCGATCATCACAGGATCGGTCTGTGCAACTTCCATCAACCGATCAATCGCCTCTTGCGGCAAGACCACAGTCAGGATGCCGTTCTTGAAAGCGTTGCCCGAAAAAATGTCGGAAAACGAAGGCGCGATGACGGCCTTGATACCCAGATCAAGCAAGGCCCAGGCCGCGTGTTCACGGCTGGAGCCGCAACCGAAGTTGTCGCCTGCGATCAGGATCGGCGAACCCGAGAACTCGGCGCTGTCAAAGATATTGTCAGGATCCGCCCGCAACGCTTCAAAAGCACCGCGCCCGAGACCCTGCCGTGTAATCGTCTTCAGCCATTTGGCAGGGATGATCACGTCAGTGTCGACGTTCTTGCGTCCGAACGGGATAGCCCGTCCGTCAATCTGGTTCACCGGTTCCATGCCGCCGCTATAGCTTTGCGCGCGATGGATGCAAGGCCGTCAGTCTGTTTCAGGAACGTCAACTGGCGGCGCTTTTGGTGCCGTACTTTCCGCGCGTTCCTTGCGACGCGACGCGTAAAGCAGGGCCGCAGCAAGAGCTGCCGAGCCAACCGCCGCGCCCGCCATGGCAGCTTTGCCAGTCCAGTCGGTCTTCTTGCTCACGGGTAAAGCTCCTTGATATCGTGGATCATAGATTGACCCGGTGCAGGATAATTACAAGCATGATCAAAGGAATTTCCGCAGAGAAATCCATTGCTCAAGCTTTGCCTCAAAACAAAGTGCGGCATGGGCGGGGCTGCTCGAAGGCAAACGCAGCAATTCAAAAGCCCCTGTTCCCGCCAATTGCGGCGCACCAATCCCTGCGGATTTTGCTCCGTTAAAGGCCACGGCGCGCAATGCGGGAAGTGTGGCAACAAGGCCTGCCAGCGCATTGGGGGCTATATTACGGATCGCCGTATCAAGGCTGCCTGTGCGCGTGGCGCTGCCAATTGAATCCCACAACCCGATGCCATGTTCGATCACTGTGGCCAACCGCTGCTCGTATTCAAGGCTGGCAAGATCATGCCCGATCACCGCACCAAGCAGCCGCCAGAATTGATTGCGCGGATTGGCATAGTACCGTCCGGCAGCAAGGCTTGCCTCGCCCGGCAAGCTGCCAAGTATAAGGACACGGGTTCTGGCATCAACAATCGGCGCGAATGACGCCTTGCGCTCGATCAGCGTTGCACCAGCGGGCTTATGGGATCGCGGTTCGCTTCCCACTGGCTCCATTTGTCGCCAAGGCCGGGATGGTCAACTGCGCCTTCACGCATCGATGCGGCTGCTTGTGCTGCGGGCAATGGCGGCAATGGCCCATTATCGCCCATCATCAATTCGTCGCCTAACAAACGAAAGCCCTGTGGGCCGGGATGGAAGGCCTGAACCACAGTCATCACGTTGCCGCCATATTGGACAACGTCGATCACCAAGGCATCCACCTCACCCTTGGGGGTGCCCACGCGCACTTGCCGCGCAATAGCGCAATCGGGCCATTGTGCGGCACCGCCGGTAATAAACGCCTTGGCCTGTGCGTCCTGCTCCAGCGCCGTTGCACCCTCGAACGTATTAAGCGCGCGGTTGCCGTCACTGCGCATGCACAGCGATTGCGGCTGGTATTGTCCGCCCGGTGGCAGTTCCGAAACGCTCCAGAACGCATGGGCCATCAAGAACCCTGCAAGCTGGAGCGCCGCTATCGGAAGACCTGCCATGCCCGGTTCAGGCCATCAGCTTGCGCACGTCGGTCAACCGGCCGGTCACAGCCGCAGCAGCGGCCATTGCAGGGCTGACGAGGTGCGTACGCGCGCCGGGGCCTTGGCGGCCGACGAAATTGCGGTTTGATGTAGAAGCGCAACGTTCGCCTGCGGGCACTTTATCGGGGTTCATGCCGAGGCATGCCGAACAGCCAGGTTCCCGCCATTCAAAGCCCGCTTCCACAAAGATGCGGTCAAGGCCCTCATCCTCGGCCTGCTTTTTCACAAGGCCTGAACCGGGCACGACGATGGCCCATTTGACGTTATCGGCCTTATGACGCCCTTTGAGGATTGCGGCTGCTGCGCGCATATCTTCGATGCGGCTATTGGTGCACGAACCGATAAAGATGTTTTGCACTTCAACGTCTTCGAGCAGTTGTCCCGGCGTCAGGCCCATATATTCAAGGCTGGCGCGCGCGGCGTCCTGTTTTGAAGGATCGGCAAAGCTTTCAGGCGCAGGGATGACGCCAGTGATCGGCAGCACGTCTTCCGGGCTCGTGCCCCATGTGACGGACGGCGCAATGTCGGCCGCGTCGATCACCACGACCTTGTCGTATTTTGCGCCAGTATCAGTGGCAAGGCTAGTCCACCAAGCAACAGCCTTGTCCCAATCCGCACCCTTGGGCGCATAAGGACGCCCCTTGAGGTACGCGAACGTCTTTTCGTCCGGAGCACAAAGGCCCGCGCGCGCGCCATGTTCAATCGCCATGTTCGAGATCGTCAGACGGCCCTCGATCGACAGATCGCGGATGACCGAACCGGTATATTCGATGACCGAGCCTGTGCCGCCAGCTGCACCCAGCACGCCGGTGATGTGCAGCACAACGTCCTTAGCTGTAACGCCGGGCTGCAACTGCCCTTCAACGCGCACTTCCATCGTCTTGGATTGCTTCAGCAGCAGCGTTTGCGTGGCCAGCACATGCTCCACTTCGCTGGTGCCGATGCCGAACGCCAGCGCGCCTAGCCCGCCGTGGCAAGCAGTGTGGCTATCGCCGCAGACAATCGTTGCGCCCGGCAGCGAAAATCCCTGCTCCGGCCCGACAACGTGGACAATACCCTGCTCTGCATCGGCATCACCAATATACCGGATACCGAAAGCGGGCGCATTGCGCTCAAGCGCTTCCAGTTGCTGGGCTGATTCAAAATCAGCGATGGGCACGCGCGCGCCATCGGCTGTGCGGCGCGCGGTGGTGGGCAAGTTATGATCGGGCACAGCCAGCGTCAGATCGGGACGGCGCACCTTGCGGCCTGCCGCGCGCAATGCCTCAAACGCTTGCGGGCTGGTCACTTCATGAACGAGGTGACGATCAATATAGATCAGGGCAGTGCCATCATCGCGCTGTTCAACAACGTGGGCGTCCCAGATCTTCTGGTAAAGGGTGCGAGCTGTGTTTGACATGGTTCAAGCGGTTAGGCCCGCCCTTCCCGCAATTCAAGCAGGAAAGGACGGGCCATCCGGTGTTCGAACGTAATTTTGTTACGCTGTCGTTTGCTTAACCGCGCCGGCCATCGCGGTCGCGCCTGTCAATCTGCAAGCGGGCGTTGACCGTGGCGATTCGGCGTTCCAACGTACGGTATTCCGATACGCTCAAGCCACGGTTGGCATAACGGTTATACGTCTGCTTGATTTCACGCGCATCGCGGCGCAGGCCCTGTGCCTCACGCGGGGAAATGGCTCGGTTGGCCTGAGCGCGCTGGATGCGGTTATCAAGCTGGTTGATGTCACGGCGGATTTCAGCGTTTCGTGCAGGCGTAAGGTATGATGCTTCGGCGCGGTTGCCACCGGGATAACGGTCATTGTCGTGTGCCATCGCCGGTGCGGCGGTGCCTGCAATCATCGTCGAGAGGGCGAGAGCGATAATGGTCTTGCGCATGATGTTCACTCCTTGGTTGCGTTGAGATCAAACTGCACCACCAAGGCTGAACGCCAGAAAAACAACACGTCGCGACTTTCGGGCAAAGTGTAAGAATGTGTCGCGGACCGCGTTTCGGGGGTGTATGGGACGCCCATGCAGATATTGGTCGCAATCCTCATCATTATCGCCACCGTGCTTGCCATGGAGTTCGTCGCATGGAGCAGCCACAAGTACATCATGCACGGTTTTGGCTGGGCTTGGCACCGTGACCATCACGAACCGCACGACAACTTCTTTGAAAAGAACGATCTGTATGCGGTGTTTGGCGCGGCCATCTCGATCAGCTTTTTCTGCCTTGGCAGCCCGATCATCATTGGTGAGGCGGCCTGGTGGCCAGCCACGTTCATCGGCCTTGGCGTGCTGGTCTATGGTATCGTCTACACCGCCATTCACGATGGCCTGATTCACCAGCGCTGGTTCCGCTGGGTGCCAAAACGCGGCTATGCCAAGCGATTGGTCCAGTCGCACAAGCTGCACCATGCCACCATCGGAAAGGAAGGCGGCGTCAGCTTCGGCTTCATATTCGCGCGCGATCCGGTTGTGCTGAAAAAGGAACTGCGCGAGCAGCGCAAGAACGGCATCGCTGTGCTGCGTGAGGCGGTGGAGTAACTATTCCGCCCGAGTCCAAATCCACACCCCGACGCTGCCCATAGTCACTGCCGGGATCAAAACCCACGGCCAACCTGCTGTCACCGCTGTCAGGACCACGCCTGCGGCCATAGCGATCAGCGCGCCCTGCTTGCCTTTGCGTGATATCGCGCGGCGTTCACGCCATTGGCGCAAAGGCGGGCCATAACGCGGATGATCAAGCAGGCGCTGCTCCCACACCGGATTGGAGCGGGCAAAGCAGAATGTGGCCAACAGCAAGAACGGCACCGTCGGCAAAACCGGCAGAAATACGCCAAGCGTGCCCAGTCCAACTGCGATGACGCCGCCTGCAAGATAGAGGTGGCGGCGCAATGCGATCAGACCGTTGACGCCAGCCGCGCTGCATGTTCGCGCACCAGCGCGATCATGTTGGGCACGCCCTGCGTCCGGTTTGAGGACAATTGCTTCTTGAGATCAAACGGCCCGAGGGCTTCGGCAATATCGGTTGCTGCAACTTCGGCGGCGGGCTTGTCCTGCACAGCGGAAAGCACCAAAGCCACGATGCCCTTGGTAATCGCGGCATTGCTATCGGCAAGGAAGTGCAGGCGATTGCCCTCACCCGGCGTCGGGTAAACCCACACGCTGGCCGAACAGCCGCGCACTAGTGTAGCGTCGGTCTTCAACGCATCGGGCATGTCTTCCAGTTCCCGGCCCAGTTCGATCAGCAGACGATAACGCTCGTCGCCGTCAAGGAACTCATACTCTTCAAGGATGTCATCAAGGCTGCGCATCATTCGCATCTAGCGAGACGCTCGGCCCTCGTCCATCGCCGATAGGGGCATCAGCCCGAAAGTCCGCCCGGACGCGTAAGCGCGAAGTAGATCACGTAAAACCACGATAACACACCATGAATTGCGGCCCAGACAATGGACTTGTGCAAGCTCCACGATATGGCCACCGCAATCGCGCTGCCCAGCCCGATCCCGGCCTTGGCGGCGCCGTCTGTATGCTTGCTCATAAATCTACTCCTGCGGCGATGGCTTCAAGCTTGCGCAAGCGTTCGCGCATGTCGGCAAGATCGATCAAACGGGCCGCGTCACCGGTATCGGAACGCTCGATTTCCAAGCGCTTCAATGCCAACCAACCATCCCATCCGCGCAAAGCAGCGATAACACAGATGCCAAGGCCGGTGAGTGCGGATAATGCCAAGACTATTTCGGAAGTCATGTCTGCAACTCCCTGATCGAGGGTGATTTACTTTTCGCGCAGGGAATCAATTTCGCGCGAAAGGCGGCGGGCTTCGCCATCTTCGGTGGCGATGCGTTCCAGCACTTCAAGACGCTTGCGCATTTCGGCAACCTCGCGCTCCAGTGCTTCGGTATAGGCCCGATCAATTTCGGCCTGATCCAGCGGCGTTCCGTTATGCTTGCCCCGGTTCAAACGGATGATCACGTAAGCGATAATCGCAACAATCGCGACGATGGCTGACCAGTAAGACATCGAACAGGCTTTCCCTAATTGACCTTTGCGCTGCGCAGATTTTCAATCTGTAGCGCAAGGTCGGATTTGCTATCGATGGCAATGCGTTCGAGCACCCGCACCCGTTGCTCCAACCGCTCGGCCTGTGCGGCGTATTGTGCAGCCTTTTCAGCAGTCTGACGGGATAGCAGTTCAAGTTCACGCTCACGGAAAGCCAGGCGTCGCTTGTACACATCGGATCCTATGCCCAGGACAATTGGGACAACCACCAGCATGAACACAAGCGCCAGGACAACATCGGCATCCATCACGCCCTCCGGTCTTCAAGCGAGGCAGATTCGCGGCGCAGGGCTTCAATCTGGTAGGCTGTATCAAAGCCCTTGTCGGTCACGATACGCTCCAAAACCCGCACGCGTTCTTCAAGTTCGCGAGTGTGCTGGGCGTATTGTGCGGCTTTTTCAGCACTCAACTCTGCCGTCGCGTTAATCTGCATTTCGGCAATCTTGGTGCGGTGCTTCGTCCAGATCGCAACGATCGGAATGCACAGCGCGATGATCGGTATCAAAGGGCCAAGTGTATCGGGTCCCATTGTATCAGTCCCTCATGAAACGGATGTCAGCGCAGCTTTTCGATCTCGGCCGAAAGGCGCGGATTGCTGTTAACGTAATAGCTTTCGATCTCGGCCAGGCGGCGGTCGATATCGCGGAAGCTGGCGCGCACTTCACGTGCGGTACGGGCGGGCGACTGGCGGACGCGCTGCCAGAACTGTTGCTCCTCCCGGTCACCATAAAGCCCGGCTGGCTTCTTGTTGGTCAACACGCCAACCACAAAGTAGGCAAAGAACGGCCACCCCATCGAAAAGGCAAGGATCAGAAACCCCAGCCGGATCCACAGTGCATCAACCCCTGTGTAATCGGCAATCCCGGCGCAGACGCCCATGACTTTGCCGTTGACCTTGTCGCGATAAAAACGCGTGCGCGGGCTGTTCATTTCACGATCCTTCCTTGTTCGGCAAACATGCGGTCCAATTCGCGCAGCTTCTGGTTATCGCCTTCACGGTCAGACAAAATGCGGGCTGGTTTGAAGTCTGGATTGTCAGATGCGACCAATCGCTCCACGGTATCCATGCGTTCATCAAGGCGGCGGGCCAATTGGTACAATTCCTCCAACAGTGCTTCATCCCCGTTGGT
>JADYXV010000166.1 GCA_020853995.1 Novosphingobium sp. | reverse complement strand
GTTGGTCTTTTCCCTTTGGCAACCCCTTCAAGCATCGGAATCAACGCCTGCGCCAATGGTATGTCGAGAGGCGGCATTGGCAATGCCAGCAACTCTTGCGCAGATACCCATGTTACGTGCGTTCCAGGCTCCAATGCTGCCGGTGCGCCTTGCCAAAGCCTGGTTGTGTACAACAGCAAAAGCACCGGCTTGCTCGCCGTCTCGGCACAACTGCTGGCAAATGAGAGTGGCAGAATGTTACCCGATTCGACAACGACGCCCAGTTCTTCGGCAATTTCGCGCATCACGGCGGCCTCGGGCGTCTCATCGTTTTCCAATTTGCCCCCGGGAAACTCCCACAAACCGCCATGCGCCTTTCCCGCGGCGCGTTGCTGCATCAGCACCTTTCCTTCCGGGGACACTAATGCCAGCGCCACGACGATCATAACGGTCGATTTGTGAACCATCTACGCGGCTCCCATCAATATTTTGTTAGGCAACCTCGCCTAATGTTTTCGTACCGCAATATTGGAAGAAACGTGAAGTCATTGTTTCATCGAGTTATTCGCAATACTTGCGGTGCGACGGCAATCGAATACGGCCTGCTGATCGCCGTAATCGGTCTGGCAGCGGCCGCTGGCCTCAGCAAATTCACGCCTGCGCTGAACAACATTTACGTAATGGTTCACCAGACCACCCAAAATTCTGTTCGTGCGAATTAACGCATTTTTTAGAGTCTCGCACGTAACACTACCAACGCTTGCTCCGGTAACAAGTTTCTTGGGCAGGCCGGGATGATGAAGAACCAATCTAGGAGACTGACCATGAAGCTTTTCCGTGATCTTTTCGCCAACGAAGACGGCGCCACCGCGATTGAATACGGCCTCATCGCCGCTCTCGTGGCTGTTGCTGCGATGACTGCAATGGGCTCGCTCGGCAACTCGCTCAGCTCGACGTTCGGCCTGGTGTCGAACAACATGACATCTGCTCAAGACGGCAAGCTCTAAGGGCCTGCTAATCGCCTGAGGGGATGGGCATCGACTTGTCCCTCCTCTCGGGATGATTACCCTTTTGCCTTTAGGAATTCCATCATGAAGCTTTTTCAAAAAATTCTGAAAAGCGAAGATGGAGCTACAGCAATTGAATACGGCCTCATCGCCGCTCTTGTTGCCGTTGCTGCAATGACCGCTATGGGTTCGCTGGGCAACTCGCTCAGTTCCACGTTCGGCCTGGTGTCGAACAACATGGTGCGCGCGCAGGATGGCAAGCTGTAACAGCTCGATCAGCGTAAGAACAAAGGGGCTGGCAAGCGATTGCCGGCCCCTTTTATTTTCGCTTGGCAGTCCAACCCGTCAATAAACAACAAGTTTCACTTTCTGGCCCGCGACAAGCCTGCTTGATGACGTCAGGCCGTTCAGAACAAGGAACCGTTCCAGCGGCTTGTCAGTATAGGCCATCCGGCCAGCCAGGGTCTGCACCGTTTCGCCAGACTTCACCGTTACAACCGAAAGCTTGCGCGGCCGCACTGCCGAAGCCTCGGCCGTATTGATCCGGCGGATAGAACGGAACATCGTATCAAATTGTGGTGCCTGTCCCGCCTGGCTGATTGTCGAAAAATGGAATGCCTGCTGCGGGCCCCATTCATAGGCGAAGACAATCACGTCGACCTGGCCATTACCGCTTGTGGCGCGGGTTGCACCATAGGCCGCTTTGATGCCGTTGATAGTTGTCGTCTGGATTGATTCCGGGCGGATCTGTTGTTCGCTTAGGCCAGAAAACACAGTGTTGATGTAGGCTGACAGATCACCATTGTAAGGGGCAGTTGAAAACTCCCCTTTCCCGCTTTGCCCCGAAATTGAAACAGACCGTGTACCGTTGACCAGATAAAAGCCGTTGGGGGCTTCGAAGGCCAGACGCAGCGACGGATGTGTAAACCTCGATCCATCGACAATACCCTGCGCTGGATCGTCACCATAGGTCAGGCCATTCACCCCTGCCAGAAACGCATCGCGATTGGTCATCCCCGGTTTCGTCCCGGCGCGCGACAACGCAGCACGGACGCGCGATGCCGGGTCAGGGTGCGTGCTGGCCCATGCCGGAACCTGGTTTGATGTACCCTTGATGCTGGCATCAAGCGTGTTCTGATTCGCCAGACTTTGCAGAACAGAAGACATCGCCCGCGGATCATATCCGGCACGTTGCAGATACGTGATACCCAGATTATCCGCTTCAGTCTCCTGACCGCGCGAATACTTCAGCGTCAGCAATTGGCTACCGGTTGAAAAGATGCGCTGGCCGATCTGTCCCAACGCACCATTGCCCAGCAATGCACCGGAAAGCAGCGTCCCCAATGTTCCGATAATGGTGTTACGGGTTGCGGCACTTTGGCGTTTGGACGAGTGGCGGGCCGCCACGTGGCCCACTTCATGGCCCAGCACACCAGCCAGTTCGGCTTCGTTGTTCATCAACGTTGCCAACTGGCGCGTGACGTAAACATACCCGCCCGGCACGGCAAAAGCGTTGTTCACCGGCGAATTGAGCAGCGTTACAGTAAAGTCACCGCGCGCGTTGCTCAGGCCTGATTGCACGGCAATGTTCTTGCCTATGGTTTGAACGTAATTGGCCTGTGCACCCGTCATTGCACCGCCAAATTCCTGAAGCAGTTGCGGGTGAGCCTCGGCGCCCTGCTTCCGGTCTGCCGCACTGATCGCTGCAATCGCGCCCTGCGCGGTTGCAGGGCTTCCAATCTGGCTTACGACGGCAGGCACAATCAGCGCTGTGATGGCGCTTGCCGTTACAATTGCTGCACGTGAACGGAATTTAACTGGCATCGATCTCTCCCTACCGCGCAAACGAGATAGCACGTTCGCACCTTAACCGGCTACGAACGCAACAACCCGTTTGTCGCAAATAGCGTTCCCGAACGCCAGTGGCCGCGAAAAATTACGCGCCGATTCTCAGGAATCGTTCGGCACGCAACCGCCGCAATTCGTCGCCGGTTTTGCCGACGAGCGCGTCCAGTTCCTCGGCAATCGCCCCACCCAACGCTGCACAGGCGCCTGCCGGATCGCGATGTGCGCCACCCACAGGTTCCCGCACGATCCGGTCAATCACGCCAAGGCTCAACAGATCTTGCGCCGTAACCTTCATCGCCTCGGCCGCATCTGCCGCTTTTTCCGATGTACGCCCAAGAATTGATGCACAGCCTTCGGGCGAGATCACCGAATAGATGGCATGCTCCAACATCAGCACGCGCTCGGCACTTGCCAATGCCACAGCGCCGCCAGACCCGCCTTCGCCAACAATCGTGGCAACCATCGGTACACCCAGCGCCAGACAAGCCTCGGTAGAGCGCGCAATCGCTTCTGCCTGACCGCGCTCTTCGGCCTCCACGCCCGGAAATGCACCCGATGTATCAACCAGCGTCACCACCGGAAGACCGAATCGGCTGGCCATTTCCATCAGGCGGATCGCCTTGCGATAGCCCTCAGGCTTGCCCATGCCAAAGTTGTGGCGGATACGGCTTTGCGTATCATTGCCCTTTTCATGACCGATCAGCATGACCCGCCGGCTGCCCAACTTGGCAAAGCCGCCCACAATAGCCTGATCCTCGCCATACAGGCGGTCTCCGCCCAGGGGCAGAAAATCGGTAAAGATAGCCTCGACATAATCCTTGAAATGGGGCCGCGCAGGATGACGGGCCACTTGCGTCTTCTGCCACGGCGTCAGCGCGCGATACGTGCTCGCCAGCAATTCGGCGGATTTGCTTTCAAGCCGACGGATCTCGGAGCCAATATCAATATCTCCGCCCAGCGCCGTCTGGCGCAGTTCGGCGATGCGGGCTTCGAGCGCGGCAACCGGCTTTTCGAACTCGAGATAGGAAATCATGCCGCTCCGCTAAGCGCGCGCGCGCCTGCGGTCAACTGCTAGCGACTTTACCCAATGGATGGCGTTCATTGACCAAGGCGACAAGCCGTGCAGAATCGACATGCGTATAGATTTGCGTGGTCGCAATATCGGCATGGCCCAGCAGTGTTTGCAGGACGCGCAAATCGGCCCCGCCTTCCAGAAGATGCGTGGCAAAGGCGTGCCGCAGAACGTGGGGACTGACCGTCTCCGGGTTCAATCCGGCCCGTAGTGCCAGATCGCGCAACAATTGAAACAACCGTACGCGCGACAAATGCCCGCCTTTCGGACTGGGGAAGACAAAGCGTCCTCCCTTACCCCGCACCGCCAGCCAATCGCCCAGCGCCCGTATCGCCCGCGCCGAAACCGGCACCAGGCGCTGCACACCGCCTTTGCCGGTGATCGTCAGGAAGGGCGCATCACGCGGCACAGCTGCAATCGGCAAAGACACCAATTCAGTAGCGCGCAGGCCTGAGCCATACAGCAGTTCCAGCAGCGCAAGCATGCGCAAGCCTTCGGGTGTACCTGTCGCCCCATCCGCCTCTGCCGTTAAGAACAAGGCATCAACCGCGCTGTGATCCAGCAATCGTGGCAAGGGGCGTCTTGCGCGCGGACGCGGCAATGCGGATGAAGGATCGTCTCCCCGCACTCCCTCATCCACCAGAAACCCGTAAAACTGGCGCAGCGCCGAGGCTTTTCGAGCCAGCGATGATGGTGCCAGTTCCACCCAGGCCGCTGCCAGCTTTGCAATATCCTCGCGCCCGGCCTTTGCCAGATTGCCAATCACCAGTGCCGTCCCGGAAAGATCACGGCGATAGGCCGACAGCGTGTTCGCGGCTGCGCCGCGCTGCGCCGCCAGCATTGCCAAAAAGCTCTCTACCTCGGGTTCGACAGCCGCCTTTACCACGTCAGACGCGAGAAACCGCTTCGGCCGCAATCATCCGCGCCTCAGCTTCAAGACCGACCTGCCGCAAAGCGGACACGATGTGATACAAATGAAGGGGCGTCATCCGGTCCCAACGCTCCGCCTGCATCCCGAATGCCGCAAGCAGCGAAACCAGGGCGGGGTTGTCTGATGCCGCCGCTGCATCAATCGCACGTGTCCAGCGTGTCTGGCGGTTAAGGTCTATGCCCATCTTCTCGGCAAATTTGCTGGCTGCTGCAGGATCAACCCTTTGCAACCCCATCAGTCCTGCCAGAAGAAACCGCGACCGCAATGCACCTTCGGAATCGTCATTGTCGGCAAATGCATTCAGCCCTTCGCCCGTTACTTGCGTGGCACGTGCCGGATTGGCCAGCACAACCAATCCCCAGCCTTCACTCCCGACCGACAGGAACGGCGCCCATTTCAGGGCGTTTCGATCCAGCCCGGCGGTCAGCATCGAAGCAATCAATGCCGATGCGCTGTCTGACAGATCATTCGATGGAGAAAGCCTTGCACTGGCGTATGATGTCAGGACCAAGCCTGAAAAAGCGCGTTCAGGGTCAGTGCCATCGCCCCACAACGTCCGGATCGCTTCAAACCGATCGCCCGCCGCTTTGGAAAAATAGGCGGCACGCAGCGTTTCTGACCGCTTTGTCCATTCATCCGCCTCCGCAGCGCCACCACCATTCAGAGCGCGCGCTGCATAAAGCTGGCTGTAAAGATCAATCATCGCTTGGGACGACAATACTCCACGCGCCGCTGCCACATCTGCAGCGGCTGCGCGCGATGCCAAAGACAACATTGGCGCACGAACTGCTGTCAACGAATAGGTCGCGCCGGCGCTCTGGCGCAACGCTTCAGGCGGTTCGATCCCCGTCGCAAAGGACATGCCGATGCTCCACGGAGTCAGCGCTTCGACGCCTTCCCATTCGATCTTGACCGCGCGGCGCGCGTTGATAGCTGCTCCTGCAAATTTCTGGGCCAACAGAATGTCGATCTTGTTGCCTGTACCGCGCCGCAAGGCCCGGTCCAATTGAGCCATCCCGGAAGATCCTTCATCCGAAAACGACGAACAGATCGCACGCGACAAGTCCCACTCCCATCCAGGACGGCCTGCCGCTGTCAGTGCGGTAATCGGGCACAAGCCTACCGGATCAGAAGTTGCCAGAAAACTGGCCATCGCTGCGTCTTCCAACGCACGGGTAAAGTTGCCACTATCAACAGACTGGACCATTGCGCGCGCTGCGTCCGCTTCACCCATTCGCAGCAGCAATTGTGCGCGTATCGCAGCCCAATCGGCACCATTCATCCCTACAGGTGTAGCTAACCGGCTGGAAAGTGCGCGGCGGGCGAGGATATGGCCCCAGCGCGAAACAAATCTTCCGCGCGTTTTGGAAATAACTCCTTCGACAAACCGACCGTTCAGATAATGAGTCGAACCGACGGGAAATCCGCCCTCTCGTTCATCAATTACGCCTATGATATCTAGGCTACGGCGGCCCGATAAGGGAATATCAAACTTCGGCTTGGCTGATTGAAGCAGCTTTTCCAACAGCGCCGGATCAACCGAACGCAACAATGCCTCGTCGCTATCCCCGCCCGAAGTACCAGACGGCTGCGGCGCACTGGCAACGGGAATAGCCTGAACAACCGGCGTTGCTGTCGCTGACGGTGTCCCGACTGGAGCGGGCGCAGGGGTGTTTGCGGCAGCACGTGGTGGTGCCGGCGTTGCTGGACGCGCTGGCGCCGATGATCGTTGCTGTGCCGGGCGTGCGGGCGCAGGCGGACTGTCAAATCCCGGCGGCAAAAGGGATTCTTGCGCCACCAATGTGCCCGATACAGCCACAAGCGCGGCAACACCGCTTAGCCAAAGAACACGGCGGGTCATTGTTGCACCGATCCTGCGCTCACCGGTTTTTCGATCCATCGCATCGGCTGCGCCCCACCCTTGATCCATGCAATCACCAAAACTGCAGCCAACGCCAGTGCGCCAACCACTGCAACTATCCTATTCACGCGCATTTCGCTCCTGGCAGTGCGATCACTGCCCCAATCGCTGTCAAATGTGCCTCAACAGGCGATACTTGCAACCAGCACTAGCGCAAGTATAGGCAACCCGGCAATGCAACTTGATGCCGCCCCCCTCAGTTCGTCCGAAATCAGCCGGATCGCACGCCGGATTGATCGGCC
>JADYXV010000165.1 GCA_020853995.1 Novosphingobium sp. | reverse complement strand
TGCGATCATCGTCCTTGATCGAGGCTTTGCCTGCGATGCTGGAGATCGATGTCAGCGTATTGCCGCCCTTCTTGCGAACGCGTTCGGCAATGATATCGGTCAGAGCGAACAATTCGGTCGCGTGTTCGTCAAACAGAAGGTGCAGTTCGCGAAAATTTGGCCCGGCGACATGCCAGTGATAGCTTTTCGTTTTAAGATAAAGCGTGAAGTAGTCAGCCAGAAGGCCATTCAGGCTGTCGATCAAAGCTTTCTTTGCGTTATCGCCGGGCATGGGTGTTTCCTTCATCAATCCAGTTTGTGCATTTTCTATACGCGCATTGGCTTAAAAGGTTTCATGCAATGATATCGGCTTGGTGATCGATTAAGGCGATCAGTTCTGCTTGGCCTGACTGCCTTTCAGCAGGATCATGCCAGCGATTGCCGCAATCAACGATCCGCCCAGAATGCCGAGCTTAGCCTCTTCAATCAGGATCGGGCTGGTGGGGAAGGCAAGGCCCGCGATAAACAGGCTCATCGTGAAGCCGATGCCGCAAAGCAATGAAATGCCCCACAACTGCCGCATGGTTGCCCCGTCTGGTCGATGCGCAATTCCGAAACGTTCGGCCAGAACGATGCTTCCCAGAATGCCGACTTGCTTTCCCAGCAGAAGACCAAGCCCGATGCCGAGCGGCAGGGCGAGTGATCCGCCTTCAGGCAAGCCGAGGTGAACGCCGGCATTGGCAAGGCCGAACAACGGCACGATCAGGAACCCGTTGGGCGCCACAAGTGCGTGTTCAAGCCGGAGAAGCGGGCTGTCATGCTGGCGGTTGAGAGCGAGCGGGACGGTTAGCGCTGCCAACACGCCCGCAATCGTGGCGTGAATGCCGGAGTGAAGGACGGCATACCATAAAGCGATGGCGCCAAGGATATAAGGCGCGAGCGCACGTACGCCCATTCGGTTGACGATGACGAGCGCGACGAGAATGACCGCGCTGATGCCAAGCCAGGCCAGTTTAAGGCCAGTGGTGTAAAAGAAGGCGATAACCATCACGGCGCCCAGATCGTCAACGATGGCGACTGTCAGCAGGAACAGCCGCAATGATGGAGGCAAGCCCTTTCCGGCCAAGGCAAGGACACCAATGGCAAAGGCGATGTCGGTGGCGGAAGGTATCGCCCATCCGGCATGGAGCGCAGGATCACCATTGGTGATCGCCAGATAGATCAATGCAGGCACCGCCATACCGGCCATTGCAGCAATGACGGGCAAGCGCCGACGACGAGCGTTCGACAATTCTCCGTCAAGAATTTCCCGTTTTATTTCAAGCCCGACGACGAAGAAAAACACGGCCATCAGGCCATCGTTGATCCACAGGTGCGCACTGTACAGCTTGGGAACCGGGGTCCAGCCTAGCGGATCGTTGAACAGGCCGTGCCAGGTTTGTGCCAGCGGCGAATTGGCAAGAATGAGTGCGATTGCCGCACATGCCATAAGAACAAGACCGGGAGCGGCTTCGTTGCGCGATAGCTTATGCCACGCCGCTTTAAGTCCACGCTTTACCGCCATTTTCGAATCAGTCCCTGGTTCACGAACCCGCGCAAGCAGGCATAGTTGTTTTATCTGGCCACATCACCCGGATACGTCAAACGAGGGGCAGCAATTGCCGACTACGCCGTCTTATTCGGCATTCCAATGGCTCGCGATTTTCGAGCATGAACTTCTGTTGTTTGCAGCATTCTGGTTTGCAGTCGGAGCGATAGACGAATTTCTGATCGATGGCGTCTGGCTGTGGATGCGCAGCAGGGGCGCTGCCAAAACCGGACGGCTGACAGATGATCATCAACATGAACTGAAAGGCATTGCAGCCGTAATTGTTCCTGCCTGGCATGAATCAGCGGTGATCGGGGCGATGGTCAGCCATTGTCTTGAAAGCTGGCCGCAGAGGAGTTTGCGCATTTACGTGGGGGTTTATCGGAATGACCAACCCACGCTTGCGGCCCTCACCGTGCTTGCAAACGATCCGTGCCTGCGTGTGGTTCTGCATGATCGTGATGGGCCAACCACCAAGGCCGATTGCCTTAACCGGCTGTACCGTGCGCTTTGCGAGGACGAGCATCGCAGCGGCAAGCGCGTCCGGTCTATCATCCTCCATGATGCCGAAGATATGGTGCACCCCGCAGCGTTAAGCCTGATGGATGGCGCGCTGGACCATGCCGATTTCGTCCAGTTGCCCGTCCGGCCGGAGCCACAGGCCAGTTCGCGCTGGATTGCTGGTCATTATTGTGACGAATTTGCCGAAGCGCACAGCAGGGATATGGTTGTACGCAATTGGTTGAAGGCAGGATTGCCATCTTCAGGTGTCGGTTGCGCTTTTTCCCGCGAGGCGATTGACCGCATTCTTGAGCGTCGTGGCGGGAGTGAGCCTTTTGCCGCTGATTGCCTGACCGAGGATTACGAGGCCGGCTTGCTGGTCAGTGAAACTGGCGGCAATTCATGCTTTTTGCGGGTGCAGGACCGGCTGGGCAACCTGGTTGCCACGCGCGAGTTTTTCCCCGGCACATTGACCGCATCTGTCCGGCAGAAAACCCGTTGGCTGCATGGAATTGCTTTTCAGGGGTGGGAGCGGCTGGGCTGGAACGGGCGCGGGCATGATCTGTGGATGCGCTTGCGGGACCGGCGTGGCGCGCTGGTTGCTGTGGTGCTCACCGCTGCTTACCTGCTGATCCTGATCTCGCCCATTGTGCGTCTGGGAGAGGCAAGCGGAACGATCACGCCGCTGGTGCCGGATCCACTTGTCAAAGCACTGTTGTTGTTCAATCTTTTCAGCTTTGTCTGGCGTCTAACCTTGCGGTTCGGTTTCACTGCGCATGAATATGGTCTGGCAGAAGGACTTCGTGCGCTCCTTCGGTTTCCCATTGGCAACATCATTTCCATCATGGCTGGCCGTCGGGCGTTGGTAGCCTATTTACGGGTGCTGCTAGGTGGCAAGTTGCAGTGGGACCATACGGTGCATCTGGTGCATCCTGCGCACATTATCGAGTCACCAGTGGGCCAAGACGCGGCGAAATTGGCCCGACAATGAAAGGAAGGCCCGCGTCTGCGCGGCGCGGACAGCCGATCCTGGCACTTTGCGTGGTCCTGATGGTCTGGACGGTGACGCGGGCTGCCATCTGGAACCCGATATTTGCCGAAGGATCTGGCGAACCGCAGCGTAAACAACTCGTGGCGACGGAGCCCGCGACCATCGCACGGCAGGATATCGCTTCGGAGAGGCCAGTAGTGCTGGAGCCGATTGCGGAACGGCACGGCCCCGTGCGGCGCGGTGTGATCGCGCAACCTTCCGCAAGAGCCGGAGCGTCAGATTTATGGGCGGTCAGCAGTTCCAACCACGCAGTGTCTGAGGGGCAGGCGGGATTGTCGTCGGCTCGGGATTTGCAGGTTGATAGTGATTTGCCTGCCAAGCATCAGCAACGTCCCCGATTGGATGCACCGTCGCGAGTGCTGGGCGGGGCGCAAACCGGAGAGCGCTGGTCGTTTGATCAGTGGTTGCTGATGCGTGGCGCAAGCGGGGCGGTGGCGACAGCGCCCGGGGCGGCGTCCTATGGTGGCAGCCAGGCAGGCGCAATTGCGCGATACCGGCTGGGCCGGGGGGAGCAGCATGACAGCTTTGCCTATGTCCGAACGTCGCTGGCGATCAACGCGCCGGGCCGTGACAAGGAATTGGCGCTGGGCTTCGGGGTGCGTCCGCTGCGGCGTCTGCCTTTGCGGGTGCTGGCCGAAGCGCGGGTCTATGATTCATCCAGCGGTCCGGTGCGCCTGCGCCCGGTGGTGACGGTGGTCACCGAACTGCCTTGGCAGAATCTGGCCGGTGGTTTTCGCGCCGAGGCTTATGGACAGGCAGGCTATGCCGGGGGGCTGGGCCCGACCGCGTTTTTCGATGCGCAGGCGGTGGTGGACCATTCCATCGCAAAAGCCACCCGATTGCGACGCGATGTAAGGATTGGCGCAGGGATCTGGGCAGGGGGCCAGAAAGGTGCCGTGCGGTTTGATGCAGGACCGCGCGTGTCTATGCCCCTTGATATGGGTGATGGCATGTCCGCCAGAATAGCGCTGGATTGGCGTCTGCGCGTTGCCGGAAACGCCAATCCCGCATCAGGCCCCGCTCTGACCATCGCATCATCGTTTTAATCACGTACTTTTTTGCCCAGATTGCGACCATGCGGGGTTGCTGCCAGCGGTGGGGGGGCCTAGCGTCAATAAGGCAATGGACGTTTATCTTCCCATCGCGAACTTATCGGTAAACGGTCTTCTGATCGTAAGCCTTGGCGCGTTGACCGGCCTGCTGTCGGGCATGTTCGGTGTGGGTGGCGGGTTTCTGACCACACCATTGCTGATTTTCTATGGCATCCCGCCCACCGTTGCGGCTGCATCAGCAGCCAGCCAGGTGACAGGCGCCAGCGTTTCGGGCGCGTTCCACCACGCCCGGCGCGGGGGGATTGATTATCACATGGGTGCCGTGCTGGTGGCAGGCGGCATGCTGGGCACCGGAATTGGCGCCTTGCTGTTCCGGCTGCTGCAAGCGCTGGGGCAGATCGATACGGTCATCAACATCCTCTATGTGCTGATGCTTGGCAGCATTGGCGGGCTGATGGCACATGAAAGCCTGACTACCATTCGTGCCAAACGTGCGGGCGTGCCCCTGCCGGCACGTAAACGCCGCCACCATCCGCTGGTGGCCAGTTTGCCATTGCGCTGGCGGTTTTATCGCTCGGGTCTGTATATCTCGCCACTTGCACCGCTGTTGTTGGGTGTCATCACCGGCATCATGACGATGCTGATGGGCATTGGTGGCGGGTTCGTGCTGGTTCCGGCCATGCTGTATATCCTTGGCATGGGCGTGAACGTGGTTGTGGGCACATCGCTGTTCCAGATCCTGTTCGTGACCATGACAACGACGATGATGCATGCATTGACCACGCGCGCGGTAGACATTGTGCTGGCGGTGTTGCTGCTGATCGGATCAGTTTCAGGCGCACAGATCGGGGCGCAGTTTGCGCAGAAGGCCAAACCGGAAACCCTGCGCCTGATCCTTGCCGCAATTGTCTTGCTGGTGGCCATGCGCATGGCGCTGGGACTGGGGTATCGGCCGGACGAGATTTATACAGTGGTGCCACTGTGATGCGCTTGTTGGCCCTTGCCGCCTGCGTCCTGTTGCTGGGGGCGCGTGACCCTATTCTGGTGCCTGAAATCTCGCAGCATGAAGTACAGGTACGCCAGGGTTTTACAGGGGCGGATCTGCTGCTGTTTGGCGCGATCCTAAGCCCGGAAGGCAGCCGTGCGGCGCAAGATTATGATATTGTCGTAGTGCTGGAAGGGCCGGTGCAGTCTATCGTGCTGCGTGAAAAGCAGAAGATTGCAGGAATGTGGATCAACGCGGACTCGCTGGAGTTCCGTTCTGCGCCCAGTTACTTTGCAGTGGCGTCTTCACGGCCGATTGAAAAGATCGTCGATGACAAGACTGCGGCGATTTACGAGCTTGGCCTCAAGTGGCTGCAGCTTTCGCCGATCGGTGTCATTGATCCGAAAGAGCAACGCCGTTTCTCTGGAGGCCTGGTCGATCTGATGCGGCGCGAGGGCTTTTACCGCGAGGATGAGGGCGCGGTGAAAATCAGCGGGCAAGTGCTGTATTCTGCACGGATGAGCCTGCCATCAAGCGTGCAAATCGGTACGTACACCGCCGAGACATTTGCGATCCGCAATGGCAAAGTTGTGGCATCTGCAATCACGCGGGTGGAGGTGACCAAAGAGGGTTTTGAACGCTTCGTCGCAGTGACAGCCGAGGAGCGGGGTCTGTTCTATGGCCTGTTTGCCGTGCTTGTTTCAGTCGGCATGGGTTGGATTGCAGGCCGATTGTTTGCCTTGGTCTAAGGCACCAGTGCTCGGTTACTGGGTGTTTAGTCAAAATTAACTAAGGCACCCTAACCATAACCAAGCCGTGGCAGAGGCTTGGGGATTTTTTTGATGTCACACATGGGTACGCAAGGGTTTGAAGGATCGGCACCAGCTTCGCCTGATGATTTGCCCAAACGTGCGCCCTTTGCCATGCCGGATATGGCTCCGATCCCTGAAAATGCCCGTAAACCCATTGGTTTCGTGCTGGAAATTGCAGGTTCCAGTTCAGCGATCGCTTTCGATCTGGGCCGCATGGAAGAGTGCGCAGAGGACCGCGATCCGTCGATTGCCTTGTCCGGCAAAGTGGGCGGCCAGATCAAGATTCGCGTCGGCAATTCATGGCTCTTGGCGACAGTCAGGACACAACGCCATGATTCAGCGATTGAAGGCGGGGTCGTTGCCCATATCGATTTCGTGGGTGAGGGCGAGGAGGACCGGGCGACCGGCAAAATGACCGGTTTCCGCCGGGGGGTTACCCGATACCCTGTGCCCGGCGCACTGGTCTATCCCACGATGAATGCCGATTTGCGCCAGATATATGCCAGCGACGGCCGCACCCATATTTCGGTCGGCACGGTATATCCCACCCGCGACATCTGCGCCGGGATTTATGTCGATGCTTTCCTTGGCAAACACTTTGCATTGTTGGGATCAACCGGCACCGGCAAATCGACCGCCGCTGCGTTGATCCTGCACAGGATTTGCGAAATTGCGCCGCTGGGCCACATCGTGATGATCGATCCGCATGGCGAATACGCCAGCGCATTCAGGACGATTGGCCAATTGCTGGACGTTTCGAACCTGAACATGCCCTATTGGCTGATGAATTTTGAAGAGCATTGCGAGGTGTTCATCACCTCGCAAGGGCAGGATCGCCAATTGGACATGGATATTCTGGCCAAATGCCTGCTGGCCGCACGCCAGAGGAACCGGCTGGTCGAGCAGATTGGCAAGATTACCGTCGATTCGCCCATACCCTATCTGCTGTCCGATCTGCTGGTGATCTTGCAGAACGAAATGGGGCGGCTGGACAAGGGGACCAACTCCATCCCCTATATGCGGATCAAGACCAAGGTTGAAGAAATCCGCAGCGATCCGCGTTACCAGTTCATGTTTTCCGGCATGCTGGTTGGCGACACGATGGCCGAGTTTATCTCTAAGGTTTTCCGCATGCCATCCAGCGGCAAGCCGATTTCGATCATCGATGTTTCGGGCGTTCCGTCAGAAATCACCTCAACGGTCGTTGCCGTATTGAGCCGGCTGGTGTTCGATTATGCGATCTGGTCGCGCGATGAAGAAACGCGCCCGGTTCTGCTCGTATGTGAAGAGGCGCACCGTTACGTGCCGAATGAAAAGAATTCGGACGGATCGTCGGTCGGGCGCAATCTTTCGCGTATTGCCAAGGAGGGCCGGAAATACGGCGTCAGCCTGGGATTGATCACGCAGCGGCCCTCTGACCTTGCAGAGAGTGTGCTGTCGCAATGCGGCACGATCATCGCGATGCGTCTGAACAACGAACGCGATCAGGCATTTGTGAAAGCGGCGATGCCCGAAGGCGCACGTGGATTTATCGACACCATCCCGGCGTTGCGCAATCGCGAGTGCATCATTTCAGGTGAGGGCGTATCGGTCCCGATGCGGGTGTCTTTCGATGCCCTTGAATTGATCAAGCGTCCGGCATCGAACGATCCATCATTCTATGAATTGTGGAGCCAGAGCGGGGGCGAAGACCGTGCGGTTGAACGCACCGTACAACGCTGGCGCGCGCAAAGCCGCTAGATTTCAGGGTTTACATCGTAGGTGCCATGCGACCTGCGGTTTCGGCATCTACGTGGGTTTCTTCCTCGCATTCTGCATCAGGAACTGCACGCGCCTGTGCGCGCCAGCCCGGTTTGCGATAAGCGTAAACCGACAGGACGACAGCGAAAGCCGAACTGACCGGGAAGGCCAGCCACAAAGCATCTGCGCCCAGAACCGGATAGAATGCATAGTAAAACCCGAGCCGTACCGGATAGAGCGCAAGGCTGAGAATGATCAGCGGGGTCCACACCACGCCGCCTGCCCGCATCGTGCCGAACAGCACCATGGTTACGCCAAATATGACATAGCTCCAGCTTGCCAGGAACTGGATGTGGCGGGCCTCATCAACAGAAGGGCTTGACGCGCCAAGGAACAATTCCAGCGCCGGGCGATCAAACAACAGGATCATTGCGCAAAGCGTCCCGGTAACGCTGAGGTTGAGGACAACGCCCCAACGCGAAATCTTGCCGAGACGATCACCAAGGTTTGCCCCGATGGCCTGCGCCGCCATCGCGCTGACGGCAGCGGAAATCGCCATCGCGGGCATTTGCAGATAAGTCCAAAGCTGAAGCGCGGCGCCATAAGCGGCGCTGACAAGGATGCCTTCACGGTTGACCAGACCGATCACGATGATCCCGGCGGCGGAAATGACCAGCATCTGTGCGCCCATCGGCAGGCCCTTGGTCAGGATATAGCCAAGTTCATCACGCCGTGGCCACAGCCATTTGAGCTCTGCCCCCCTGAGGCGCAGCGGCAGATCCTTGACGTAAACATAGGTGACGATACCAGCCATCGATGCGATCGACGCAATGGCCGTGGCCAGAGCAGATCCGGCGATGCCCATCGCCGGGATCGGACCATAACCGTTGATAAGCAACGGATTCAGCCCGATATCGAGAACGGATGACATCACCATGAATTTCAACGGCGTTGCGGCATCGCCGCCACCGCGCAGACCCATGCCAAGGATGACTGTGATCATCGATGCAGGCATCGCAATGAAGATCACGCGCAAATAGGTCAGCGCATAGATGTAAGTTTCGCCAGGAGCTGCCATCGCCGTCAGCAATTCGGGCGCGAACACCCAGCCAAGCGTGCCGACCGCCAGCGAAATGATGACGCAAAAGCCGATGGCCGAGCCGAAAGTCCGCCGCGCGGCCAGCACATCGCGCGCACCGAAGGCCTGGCCGATCTTGACGGTGGCGGCCATGCCGAAACCGAACGCGGCCGAGAATACGAGGAACATCACCACATTGGCGTTGGCGGTGGCGGCCAGCGCGCCTTCGCCCAGCAAGCGCCCGACCCAGATCGAATTGATCGACCCGTTAAGCGATTGCAGAATGTTCGAGGCCAGCGTCGGTGCGGAAAACAGCACCAGCGTTTTGAGGATGGGGCCGCTGATCAGATCGCGGTTGCGGGGTGCGGCCAAGCAATCAGTCCTTGGTTTTCAGCGCAGATAGCGCCGCAAATGGACCACTGGCCACATCGCCGCCAAGTTTGTGTTCGGCGCGGGCTTTGTCAGCATTGGGGCCTTCTGCAAAAGGATCAATTGCTAGCGCTAGCGTCTGTGCGATAGCCTCGCCCAGATCAAAAGCGTTGCCTTGATATTCAATCTCGTCGCAATCGTCAGCCGTGATTTCAATCTCTTCATCGGGTTGATACCCCTGAAGGGGCGGCACGAAACGCAGGGCGACAGGTTCGCTTATCGAAACCGGAAAGTCTTCGCCCGAAATGGCGCACATCTGGACGATTTTGGCCGTCAACTTGCCCTTGGCCTCCACTTTCGTGCCTTCGATTGTCAAACGCAATTCCGCGTGCATTGCGTTGATCGCGCTTATGTTGAAGCGCCCAGCGAGCCGGCGACGTTCGTCTTCATCGGGTTCAAGAACCAAAGGCGTGTCGTTCACTTGTCGCAGGTCGATCATCAGTGAATATTCAGGCGCGCTCATTTACCAATCTCCGCATCAAGAACGCGATAGGCGGGCACAAGGTCCAGTCCCGCCGCAAAGGCGCGCGCGCGGCGGGCCACCAGCAGCGGGTCCGAGCCTTCGTGCAAGGTTACATTGCGGCTGACAGCATCAGCCATGATCGCTTCGTCCGCATTTGTCAGGCCTTCGCGATAGGCGCCAAGGCGTCCGCCAAGAACGCTCATCAATTGTCCCATACGTTTGCCAACCACTACATCGCCCACACCGCTTTCGCGCAATTGGCCGTCCATGTCTTCAACGAACAGTTCTGTCAGGCGTACAGATGGTTCGACTAGTTCTGCATCACGTTCCATGCGGATCATCACGATCGACAGGATCAGCGTGATCATGTCGAAGCGTCCGGCAACCGTATCGGCCACACCGCAATCGCGATACCATTCTTTTTCGCGCGCGATTTCTACGGTGCGGTGCCATAAGGGTCGCGCCACGGCCCGGTCATCCTGGCTTTGTCCGAACAGCTTGGTCAAAAATGACATGACGCGCTTCCTTCACAATAGGGTGCCCGTTGTTCAGGGGCGATTAAATCATGGCCGTCCAGCAGGCGGGTGCAGACCGGACAAAGCGGTGAGTCTTTCAGATGGCATTGCGAATATGCCGATTGGACCCTAAGGCACCGCCGATATAGGCTGTCCATTCCCGATGCAAACGGGCATGAGTGCACTATTGATTGAAGCGGAGTTATCGAATGCGGAACAGTCGGCTGATGGTACAGGGTGCGGCGGTGCTCGCTCTGGGCATGTTGGCAGCTGGTTGTGCCAGCATCAAAGATCATCGCGGCTATATAATGGATGAAGCGCTGGTTGCCACCGTGCAGCCGGGCGTGGACAACAAGCTTTCGGTCGAACGGACGCTGGGCCGTCCCACGTTCATCAGCCAATATGGCAAGCAGACATGGTATTATGTAGCGATAAATACCGGCCAGAAGCCCTTCACACGGCCCAAAACCGCCAGCCAAAGCATTCTCGTGATTGATTTTGACGGGCGCGGCAACGTGGCGTCAATGTCGCGTGAGGGCATGGAGAAAGTCGCCCGCCTCTCGCCCGAAAGTGACAAGACAGATACTCTTGGCCGTGACCGGTCGTTCTTCCAGGACTTGTTCGGCAACATCGGTGCGGTGGGAGCAGTTCCCGGTGGCGGGCCGGCAGGGGCGCCGGGCGGCACTGGTCCTAACGGCAGTTAAAGGCGCGCATCGCTTGAATGGGGAGCGGGGCAACCCATATCCCTGTTCATGGACGATAGCAGGGCGAGCCACGGCCTGATCCAGTGGCACGGCACCACCATCATCGGGGTGAAAAAAAGCGGTCGCACGGTTATTGCCGGCGATGGCCAGGTTTCCATGGGCAACACCGTGATGAAGCCCAATGCCCGCAAAGTGCGCCGGATCGGTGCGCTGGATGAAAGCGGCAAAGGCAAAGTCATTGCAGGGTTCGCAGGCGCAACGGCCGATGCCTTCACGCTGTTCGAACGGCTGGAGCGCAAGCTGGAGCAGCATCGCGGGCAATTGATGCGCGCGGCGGTGGAACTGGCCAAGGACTGGCGGACGGACAAGTATCTGCGCAATCTGGAAGCGTTGATGATTGTGGCAGATGCAGAAACGCTGCTGATTCTGACGGGCAATGGCGATGTGCTGGAGCCGGAGGGCGGCATTGCGGCAATCGGATCAGGCGGCAATTATGCGCTGGCCGCTGCCAAAGCGCTGTCCGATTACGAAGACGACCCCGAGAAGATCGCGCGCCGCGCCATGCAAGTGGCGGCAGAAGTGTGCGTATTCACCAACGACCGCGTGACGCTGGAAGAAATTTGATGCTCGATTCCCTTACCCCCAAGGCCATAGTCCGCGCGCTTGATGAACATATCGTCGGGCAGCACGACGCCAAAAAGGCGGTTGCTGTGGC
>JADYXV010000164.1 GCA_020853995.1 Novosphingobium sp. | reverse complement strand
TTTTCTGGTCTGGGCAGAGGGTGACAACCTGCTGCTGGATTGCGAAGCAAGCGCTGCCGACGCTTTGGCCAAGCGGCTGACGCTATACCGGCTGCGCCGCAAAATCGGCATCGCAAAGGTTGATGACATTGGCGTTTATTGGTCGAATCAGGGCGATCGTGGCATTGCCGATCCACGCCTTGCCGCTTTGGGTCAGCGCTGGATTGCGCCGGTCGGCAATGACGATCTGGCAGCCGATGATGCGTGGACCGCACACCGCTTGTCTTTGGGCGTTACCGAAGGGCAGGCCGAACTTGGCGACATTCTATGGCTGGAATGCAACGCGGTGGACCTGAACGGCGTCAGCTTCACCAAGGGTTGCTATGTCGGTCAGGAAAACACTGCGCGGATGAACTGGCGACAAAAAGTGAACCGGCGTTTGCTGGTGTTGCCGCTGGACCGTTCTGACCAGACACGGCAGCGCGTAGCCTATCCCGAACTCGCGCTTGCAGTGGATCACCGGCGGGTTGAGGATATTCCCGCCGATCTTGCGCCTGATTGGATGGACCTTACCCCTCAGGAATGATCGGGGGCGGCCTGCATTCCTTCAACCAGCATTTTTTCGGCACGGTCACGCCCTGCCTCGCGCGGCAGATTAAGTGCGCCTGCCAGTGGCCCGCCCATCAACGCATCACCCAGCGCCATCAGGACAAGCGCCAAAGTATTGCTGCGCTGGGTGTCTGATCCATATTCGTCCAGATCGACAACCAGATCGTGAATCGTATCGACGATTGGGTCTAGTGCATCTTCATTGCCCGAAAGCAGCATCCACGAGGTAAGCGCGCCTGCGCCTTCTTTGCCAAAAGCGTCAAACGTAAGGTCAACCACATCGCGCGGGCTGCCAATGCCCGACCTGCTGGCGATAACCGCTTCGCGAATCGTCGCACAGATCGTTTCGGCTAAGTGTTTTGCCAGAGCCTTCTGTAGACCGGATGCTGACCCGAAGTGATGTAGCAGGTTTGCGTGCGTACGCCCGATTCGCCCGGCCACGGCTTTCAGCGTTACCGCTTGTGGCCCGGTTTCCACCAGCAATCCGCGCGCGGCTTCAAGCGCCGCCATTCGGCTTTCTTCGGGCGGAAGACGCTTCCTTATTGACATTGGTGTAAGCACGCCTAAATTATCGCTCATGACAGCCATGACCCCCGCTATCGCCCTAGAGCGCACCGCAGCTTCCGGCAAGACGGTGCCCACACCTGATGACCTGACGATCACGATCCGTGACCGCCGTTTTGGCCGCAACGCGCCTCCCGGCCGTTGGTGGCTGAACAATGATCCGGTGGCAACTGCATGGCACAACGCGCTGTCCGCAACCTTCCCCCGAGGTGAGGCGTTCTTCATCGAATCGGTCAAGGCCCACCGCGATGGCACCCCGCCCAAGCTTGAGGCCGAGATCCGGGCTTTCATCAAACAGGAAATCAATCACACCCGCGAACATGTGGCATTCAACCGCATTGCCGAAGCCGCGGGATATGACATCGCCAAGATCGACAAGCGCGTCGAAGAAATGCTCGCCCTGACCAAGGACCGTCCGGTCATCGTCAATCTGGCCGCCACGATGGCGCTGGAGCATTATACCGCGATGATGGCGCACGAATTCCTCGCCAACCCCGCTCACTTCGCCGGAGCCGAACAGGAAGCCGCCAATATGTGGCGCTGGCATGCGATGGAGGAAATCGAGCACAAGGGTGTGGCATATGACACCTGGCTGCACGCAACCCGGGGCTGGAGCCGGTTCAAGCGCTGGAAGGTCAAATCGCTGATGATGGTGATCGTGACCAAGAACTTCTTCACCCATCGCGTTGAAGATACGCTGGATCTGCTGGCGCAGGACGGTCTGACCGGGGCAAAGTGGAAGTGGCGTCTGGCGGCCTATTTGCTCTGGAAGCCGGGCGTTGTACGCCGCGTATTCCCCGCATGGCTCAGCTATTTCATGCCCGGCTTCCATCCGTGGCAGCATGACGACCGCGCGCTGATCGCCAAGATGGACAGCGAATTTCCCGATGCGGTGATGGGGCGATAGTTGCCAGAGGCCGTATCGGCGATCGGTACTTTGTGCCTGCCCTGCCGCGACTGATCTTGCCTGCTGTACTTGAGGGTTTCACGCAGAGGCGCAGAGAAGAAGGTGAGACGCGGAGGGGACAGGTTTGACGGCGAAGCCGCTTTCTGGACTCGAACGTCGCGGTTGGTGCGAGGATGGATTTTCAGGAGCCCTTGCGGCCCGGCCTGACATCTCTGCGCCTTAACTTCTTCTCCGCGCCTCTGCGTGAAATCTGCAACGCAATTTTTACAGCGCCACCCCCGCTTGCGCGCAAGGGCGGGCTTTTTCTCATTTACGCCGCGCGCAAGGTTCGCATCGGATTGAACCCGCCATCTTCCGGCCCGTCACAATTCAGGGGCTGGGACAAATCAATCGCGTGAATTACCGTTGGTTCGGCGTCGCGCCGCGCAGCGCTGCGCCCCATCCTGATCTCGCCTGTGGGCCGAAAGCCTGCCTTGGCCAAAACGCGCGCCGATGCCGCATTGTCCATGAAGTGCCGCGCCACAATGCGGCGATGGCCGAGCGTTGACGCAAGCGAAAGCAGTGAGGTCACCGCTTCGGTGGCATAGCCGTTGTTCCAGTGCTGGCGGGCAATCCAGTAGCCGATGATGGTTTCACCGTCTTCCACCGCCAATGCGACACAGCCAACCAACCGGGCACCTGCCACGCCGGGTAATGTCACGACAAACTGCGGAAAGCGCGTGCCCTGATCACTGGCGGCAAAGCTGCGCGCGTCATCCGGACTATAAGGCCAGGGCGCGCGCGCAAGATTGCGTACAACCGCCTCGTCATCAATCAAAGCGTGAAGTTCGGCCCAGTCCTCCGGCCAACTTGGCCGCAGGAACAGCCGTTCGCTGCGCATGAACATCTCAGTCTCCTAAACCTGGCATCTTTCCCCACAGCGCCGTTAAGCGCTTGAAGTGACAGGCATGTTGCGCCTTGCGCCCAAACGATTTTTAATCGCGTCAGGGCGCTGTGGCATGTGAGTCTGAGGGAGACATGAAAAGAGGGAGACGGGCTGGGCCCTCTCCCTCTATCGGCCAATCAGCAACGATTGGCGGGGCCACCCCATCGGGACGGCCCTTTGAATGACCATCCGGTTATTCTGCTGCTTCAGCCATCACGTCGACCGAAACGTATTTGCGGTCAAGCTTGCCACCGTGGAAACGCACGCGACCTTCGGTCAATGCGAACAGGGTGTGATCCTTGCCCATGCCGACGTTTACGCCTGCATATACGCGGGTGCCGCGCTGACGGATGATGATGTTGCCGCCGATCACTTCCTGACCGCCGAACTTCTTAACGCCAAGGCGGCGGCCTGCCGAGTCGCGACCGTTGCGCGAAGAGCCGCCTGCTTTCTTATGTGCCATCTCGAATAACTCCGAACTGTTCGCTTAGGCGACGGACAGGATGCGCAGCAGAGTCATCTGCTGGCGGTGGCCGTTCTTGCGACGATAGTTGTGACGGCGACGCTTCTTGAAAACGATCACCTTTTCCGACTTCGCCTGTGCAATGATCTCGGCCGAAACCGTGATCGCAGCAGCGTCAGCGAGGGTATCGCCTTCACCGGCGAGAAGAATATCACCCAACGTGATCGTATCACCGGCTTCACCAGCCAGCTTTTCGACCGCGATCTTGTCTCCGGCGGCAACCCGATACTGCTTGCCGCCCGTGCGCACGATTGCGAACATGGTTTCTACTATCCGTTCCAAATGCCAAGGTTGCCCATGGCGATCCACTTGAGGCACCCAACGCCTGCGAATCGCTGACAACGGGCAACATACCGTTTCCCCGCAAGAATGTGGGGCCCCGGAAAGAAGAGGGCGGATAATCCAACCCCTGCCCTGTGTCAATGCCGACTGATGCCTGGATCACCTTAGAAAATGCAGTGTTGGCGGGTAATCGCTGAAGGTTACGCTAGCGAGACGTTCCAGCCATGCTATGGCGCGGCCATGGCAAAGTGCAATCCCCGCCTCGCTCTTCTCGCAATCGCGAGTCTCACCGTACTTTCAGGCGGCTGTGCGCCAGGGTCCGATTTTCCTTCGCTTGCACGGCGACCGGCTGAGGATATCTATGCCTCTGCGCGGGCAGCACAAGCCGCACCAATCCCCCAACCGGGCATTTCCGAAGGCCTGACAGAGCGGCTTGCCAGCCTGCGCTCTGCTGCGCGCGAGGCACATGAGATGTTTCTCACGCGCCAAGCTTCCGCGACCCGCGCGGTAAGTGCCGCTGCGGGCGCTGCGAAGGGCGCTGAGGCATGGTCGGTGGCATCAGTCGCAGTGGCAGGCCTCGAATCGGCACGCTCGCGCCTAGGCCTTCCGCTGGCCGATCTGGACCGGCTGGAAGTGCAGGCGAGCAATCTTGTAGCTGACGGCGCTGAGGCGGACTTCAAGGCCGTGCGTGAGACGCGGGCGGAAGTCGAGGCTTTGGCAGCGGGCGAGACGAGTGTGATCGATTCGCTACTTGGCCGTTTGGCGGGCTAAGCTAGGTTTACGATCGGGCTTACCGCCAGCGCTCCAGATCGTCGTGATCCTGTTCACGCGGTTCGATCCAGCGCCATCCATTGGCAGTTTTTTCCCGCTTCCAGAACCAGCTCTCGCTTTTGAGGTGGTCCATCGCGAAATCGGCCGCTTCAAAAGCATCACGGCGATGGCGCGCGGCCGCGGCAACCAGCACGATAGGATCGCCCGGACACATTATGCCGCTTCGGTGCACGATCAACAGCCCCTCAAGCGGCCAGCGCGCCTGCGTGATGCGCGCAAGTTCTACCATGCCGGGAAGTGTCATCGGGCCATAGTGCTTAAGCTCCAGCGCCTCTACACCGCCGCCTTCGCGCACTTGCCCAAGGAAGGTCACGATCCCGCCAGAAGTGGGGTACCTGGCATTGAACGCAGCAATTTCAGCCACAGGGTCCAGCGCCGATTCGGCCAAGCGCACATCGGCCATATCAGCCACCGCTTACCGGCGGCAGAAACGCCAGTTCATCACCCTCGCCCAGCACAATCCCGCCCATATCGGTGAGCAAACGCCCATTGAGCGCCATCCGCACTTTTTCGCCCAGCAATTGCACGGCGAGTGCAGGATCAAGTGCGGCAAGGATATGTTCGACAGGGCCGGATGCAACGGACATTTCGCCCGTGCCCGCGATGTCCTCAAGCCGCCCCAGGAATATCAGTCTGGCCATGGTTTAGCCGCCGGTGGTGGACATGTGGCGCGAAACAGCGGGTGCACCGCCGGGGCGGTCAATCACAAAGGAATGGCGCTCCTGCTTTTCGCCCATCGCGCGGGCAAACGCACTGGCCAATTGCTCATCAGGGTTTTCAGACCGCAGCGCAGCGCGCAGATCAACCCGGCCTTCGCCGCCAAGGCACATGTAAAGCTGGCCCGTGGCGGTCACGCGTACGCGGTTGCACCCTTCGCAGAAATTGCCCGTCAGCGGCGTGATAAAGCCAAGCCGTCCGCCAGTTTCAGCAATGTCGACATAGCGCGCCGGACCGCCAGAGCGCGCATCGCTGGCGTTTAAGGTCCAGCGCTGCCCAAGATCGCGGCGGACGGCATCAAGCGGCAGGTAATGGTCGAAACGGTCCCCCTCAACCTCGCCCAGCGGCATCACCTCGATCAGGGTCACATCGTGGCCCTCACCATGCGCCCATTCGATCAGGTCAGGCAGCGTGGCTTCGTTGATGTCCTTGAGCGCGACAGCGTTGATCTTGACCTTGAGACCCGCCGCCTTGGCTGCGGCGATGCCTTCCAGCACTTGCGGCAGCATGTCACGGCGTGCGAGGCTGGCAAAAGCGGCGCGGTCAAGCGTATCAAGCGAGACGTTGATGCGTTTGACACCCGCCGCCGCCAGATCATCGGCAAATTCGGCAAGGCGGGTGCCGTTGGTGGTAAGGGTCAGCTCGTCAAGGCCATCCCCCAGCTTGCGGCCCAGCGCCTGCACCAGCTGGATCATGTCACGCCGGACCAGTGGCTCACCGCCGGTCAGCCGGATCTTGCGCACGCCGCGTTCGATGAAGGCCAGCGCGAGCCGGTGCATTTCTTCCAGCGACAGCACTTCGGCGCGGGGAAGAAACTCCATGCGTTCAGGCATGCAATAGGCGCAGCGCAGATCACAACGATCCGTCACCGACAGGCGCAAATACGTGATTCTCCGCGCAAAACGGTCAATCAGGGGCGCATTGGCGGTAGGAGAGGTGATACTCACTTCTCCATGTATACGAAGTCTCGCGGGTAAGATTCAAGGTTTGCGCCCGCATCGACGAAAATAGTCTGCCCGGTGACCGAACGGGCCTGTGCCAGATAGTACACGGCATCGGCGATTTCGTCCGCGCCGGGCAAGCGTTTCAATGGCATGATATCTTCCAGACGCTGCCATTGTGCCGCATCATAATCGGACGTTGGCAGGATCAGGCCGGGGGCGACGCCATTGATCCGCACGCGCGGGGCCATTGCGCGGGCCAGCGTCCGCACCGAAGCATGCAGCGCCTGCTTTGAAAGGGTATAACTGATCTGGTCAGGCACCGGGTTCATCACCCGCTGGTCAAGGATATTGACCACGCTGCCGTTGCGATCGCCCAGAGCTTCGGCAAAGGCGCGCGTCAGCAAAAGCGGGGCGAACAGATTGACGCGGAAGTGCTGCTCCAGTTCAGCGCTGGTGATCGTATCGGCGCGGTCATCGTGGAACAGCGAGGCGGAATTGACAAGCAGATCGGGCGAACGACCCGCAAGGGTTGCCACTTCGTCCATCAGGCGCGGGGCGAAGGCCGGATCATCAAGATCGCCCGCGACGGGAAAAACCGCTGCGCCCAGCCATTCCAGTTGCGCCTTGAATTCGGCATCGAAAGTGGTCGCGCGGTGGGCATGGAGAGCAAGATCCCAGCCCTCGGACGCCAGTTTGCGCGCAATCGCGCCGCCAATACGCTTCCACCCGCCTGTGACGAGCGCCAGCGGGCGTGTTCCGTCCATCAGGCGCGGCGCTGACGCGTAAGGGTGATCCCGATTTCCTCGCCGTTTTCGCTGATCGCCAGTTTCACGATCTTCACTTCAATCCACATCACCCGATCATCCTGCAAGAACAGCGTTTCGCAGATGTGGTCTGCCACGGCTTCGATCAGCTTGAAATGCACCCCCTCGGGCAAGCCTTCGCTCGCAGCGAATTTGAGGTCCATGTAATTCTTGCTGGCGCTGAGCGGACAATCAGGGGTGTAACGGTCCTGAATTTTGAGGCCCACGCGCATCGAAATGCGCAAAGGTTGCGGGCGGCCCGTCTCCTCCGAATAGATCCCGGTCAGGACATCGGTTTCAAGATTGGCGACTTCGAGGATCAGGGTGTCCGACATGGTTCGCGCGTCTGGCACTGTGCGCACACGTTGTCCACACAGCTTTTGCGTTGTGGGGAAAGCGTTCCACAAAAGGCCATAGTCGCCAGCCCTCAGATTTTCTGCTTCAAGAGCGATGCGGCGCTTTTGCCGCGATCCAATGGAGAACTGCCAATGTCGTTTGGTGACTTGTGCCTTTTCCTTGGGGTCTTGTTCGCTTTTGCCACCCTTGTTTTAAAGGTGGTTGAAGTGGCTGGCCGCAAGAGAGGCTAATGGGCGGGGGGTGCGCTGCAACGCATCCCCCAAACGAAGAAACCCCCACCGCTGCAACGGTAGGGGTTTGATCCAATGGCATGAGCCAATGTCGTTTGGTTCATTTTGAGTAGCAGAACCGGCTACTGAAATCAATCCGCGCGTTAAATCCTCCAGCGCGCGAAGATCGCAGTCGGCAACAAGCGGCCATGCGGGCCTTCTTCGCGGATCGACAAGTCGCCGTGTTCGATGGTGCCGGGCAAGTGCCTCAGCGCCTCGGCCAGCAATCCTGCGATGGCGAGCGATGACATGCGCACGGCATAGACCGTCAGGAACAGGAAGCGGCTGTCGGCATCCAGCAATTGGGCGCAATCGGCGATCAGGTTGGGCAGGTTTTCTTCCAGGCGCCACACTTCGCCATCGGGGCCGCGCCCGAACTTTGGCGGATCGAGGATGATGCCGTCATAACGCTTGGTCCGGCGCACTTCGCGCGCGGCAAACTTGGCCGCATCGTCCACGATCCAGCGCACCGGACGGTCAGCCATGCCCGAAAGCTCCGCATTGACGCGAGCTTGGGCAACGGACTTTTTCGAGGCATCGACGTGGGTTACGGGGCCATACTGGCTGAGCGACAGCGTACCGACGCCGGTATAGCCGAACAGGTTCAGCGTCGATGCTTCGGTCTTGTCGCCAAGCTGCTCACCCATCCAGTCCCACACCGGGGCCATATCGGGGAAGAAGCCGAGGTGGCGGAACGGGGTGCACGATGCCTGAAAGCGCACATCGCCCCGGCCCAGTTCCCAGCCATCACGCGGGACCGGGCCGTTGTATTGCCAGCGGCCGCCGCCGTCTTCGTCCGAACCCGGCACAAATTCGGCATCGGCGGGCCATTCGGGAATGTTCGGACTCCACAGTGCCTGCGCTTCGGGGCGGATGAAGCGATATTTGCCATAACGCTCAAGCTTCCGGCCATTGCCCGAATCGAGCAGGGCGAAATCGTCCCAACCCTCACCGATCATCAGCTTTGGCTGGATATCAAGCGTGGCCATCAGCCTTAGCCGTTCCGGGCCGTAGCGCGCGACGTGACGTAAGCGGCGATTTCATCGTAGCCGCCGGTCAGGTGATCGCAGCGTTCTTCGCGGTCAAACAAATCACCCACGCGGGCAGGCAAACCGGGGCGCAGGCCGGTGGCGCGCTCAACCGCGTCAACGA
>JADYXV010000163.1 GCA_020853995.1 Novosphingobium sp. | reverse complement strand
GAACAGGGCACGATCTTTCTGGCAGGCCCGCCCTTGGTGAAAGCCGCAACCGGCGAGGAGATTACCGCCGAGGCGCTGGGCGGCGGCGATCTGCATGCACGCAAATCGGGCGTGGTCGATCATCTGGCCGATAATGACGAACACGCGCTGACAATCGTCAGGGATATTGTCTCGCACCTGGGTGCCGTGAATGGTGTTTCAACTGCGCCCGTCACGAATGGAGGCGAGGTTCGGGAACCAGCTTATCCCGCCGAAGACCTCTACAGCATCATTCCCGACGATGTGCGCGCGCCCTATGATGTGCGCGAGGTGATTGCGCGGATTGTCGACGGCAGCGAATTTCACGAATTCAAGGCGGTCTATGGCACCACGCTGGTCTGCGGCTTTGCCCACATCCACGGAATGCAGGTGGCCATTCTGGCCAACAATGGCGTGCTGTTTTCGCAAAGCGCGCAAAAGGGCGCACATTTCATCGAACTGGCCTGCCAGCGCCGCATACCGCTGCTGTTCCTGCAAAACATTTCAGGCTTCATGGTCGGCGGCAAATATGAGGCCGAGGGCATTGCCAAACACGGCGCAAAGCTGGTGACGGCTGTCGCCACCGCGCAAGTACCCAAGATCACCGTGCTGATCGGCGGCAGTTTTGGCGCGGGCAATTACGGCATGTGCGGCCGCGCCTATCAACCGCGCTTCCTGTTCACCTGGCCCAACGCCCGCATTTCGGTGATGGGCGGTGAACAGGCGGCATCCGTACTGGCAACAGTCCACCGCGATGCCGACAAATGGACGCCGCAAGAGGCCGAGGCGTTCAAAGCGCCCATCCGCCAGAAGTACGAAGATGAAGGCAATCCGTATTACGCCACCGCGCGGCTGTGGGATGATGGCGTGATCGATCCGGTTCAGACGAGGGATGTTCTGGGGCTGGCGCTGGAAGTGTGTTTGCAAACGCCGGTTGCAGAGGCACCCCGCTTCGGGGTGTTCCGGATGTGATGGATGAATCGCAAAATCCTCCCCGGAACGGGGAGGTGGCAGCGCGCAGCGCTGACGGAGGGGTCGGACCGTTGCGGACGCATCACCGTACTGTCGGTGCATCCGCGAACCAAACCGCAGTTGCCCGAAAGCTGCGGCGCGAGATGACTTTGCCAGAAGTGTTGTTGTGGCGCGAATTGCGGGGCAAGCCGCCAGGTATCAAGTTCCGTCGGCAGTTTGCTATTGCGGGCTATGTGGCTGACTTCGCCTGCCTTGACCGCAGATTGCTGATCGAGATCGACGGTATTGTCCACAATATGGGTGATCAGCCACAACACGATGCTGATCGCGATGCGGCGCTGATTGCTTTGGGATGGACTGTCATCCGCATCCCCGCGGCAGAAGTGTTAAAGGACGTCTGTTCTGCTGCCGCTTCTATTGTTGCTTTTACGGGAAACCTTCGACCCCTCCGCCCCTGCGGGGCACCTCCCCGTTCCGGGGAGGATTTTCTAGGCGACGTGTCATGATCAAATCCCTCCTCATCGCCAATCGTGGTGAAATCGCTTGCCGCGTTATCCGCACGGCAAAGGCCATGGGCATTCGTACCGTGGCAGTTTATTCCGATGCTGATGCCAATGCGCTGCACGTCCGCTCGGCTGACGAGGCTGTGCATATTGGCCCAAGTCCCGCGCGTGAAAGCTATTTGCTGGGTGACCGGATCATCGCTGCGGCCAAGGCGACCGGCGCTGAGGCGATCCACCCCGGCTACGGCTTTCTTTCCGAGAACGCGGAATTTGCGCAAAGCGTGATTGATGCAGGTCTGGTCTGGGTGGGGCCAAAGCCTGCGTCGATCACCGCGATGGGCCTTAAGGATGCGGCCAAGGCGCGGATGATTGCGGCGGGCGTTCCGGTAACGCCTGGCTATCTGGGTGAAGACCAGAGCCCTGACCGCTTGCAGGCCGAGGCTGATGGCATTGGCTATCCGGTTCTGATCAAGGCCGTGGCGGGCGGCGGCGGCAAGGGTATGCGGCGCGTGGATGCGGCGGCGGACTTTGCCGAAGCTTTGGCATCGTGCCGCCGTGAGGCTGCATCGTCATTCGGCGATGACCGGGTGCTCATCGAAAAGTACATCCTCAGCCCCCGCCACATCGAAGTGCAGGTGTTTGGCGATGCCCACGGCAATGTGGTGCATCTGTTTGAACGCGACTGTTCATTGCAACGGCGGCACCAGAAGGTGATCGAAGAGGCCCCTGCCCCCGGCATGGACGCCGCCACGCGCGAGGCCGTGTGCGGCGCAGCGGTGCGCGCGGCCAATGCGGTGGACTATCAGGGCGCGGGCACCATCGAATTCATCGCAGATGGCAGCGAAGGCCTGCGTGCCGACCGGATCTGGTTCATGGAAATGAACACGCGGTTGCAGGTGGAGCATCCCGTTACCGAAGAAATCACCGGCGTTGATCTGGTCGAATGGCAATTGCGCGTGGCCAGTGGCGAACCTTTGCCCAAGCGGCAGGATGAACTGGCGATCAACGGCTGGGCGATGGAAGCGCGGCTCTATGCCGAAGACCCGGCCAAGGGCTTTTTGCCAAGCATCGGGCGAGTGCGCGACTTCCACTTCCCGCAATATCGCGCGCGGATTGATACCGGTGTCGAAGCGGGCGCTGAAATATCAACGTTCTATGATCCGATGATCGCCAAAGTGATCGTCCACCGCGATACCCGCGACGAAGCGATTGCTGCCTTGCGCGAAACGCTGGCCGAGGGCGTGGTCGGGCCGCTGATTTCCAATAGCGGGTTCTTGTGGCGCTTGTTGGGGCAAGCGGAGTTTGGCGCGGGCACAGTGGATACGGGCCTGATCGAACGCAATATGGAAACCCTGACCACGCGGCCCGAACCATCGGATGAAGAACTGGCGCGCGCCGCCATGCGGCTTGCCGGAACGCCGGGGAACACGCCTTGGACGCGCCAATCTGGGCTGCGGTTGAATGCACCTACCCAGCGCGCGGTGCTGCTGGTCGATCAGTTCGGACGGCAGTTCGTTGCGGATCTGGGCGATGAGCCAGCGATGGATCAATGGCCGCCAGCGCGCGAAACCGCCATGGATGAAGACGGCGAGCGTTTTACATTGCGCTTCGCCCGCACCGATGGCGGCGGAGCGGGTGCGGCATCGGATGGCGCGATCCTTTCCCCCATGCCGGGCAAAGTCATTTCCGTGGACGTGGTTGCAGGCCAAGCTGTGACCAAAGGCCAGAAGCTGCTCGTACTCGAAGCGATGAAAATGGAGCACGCCCTTACCGCGCCATTCGATGGCGTGGTGGCCGAATTGAACGCGGTGGCCGGCGCGCAAGTGCAGGTTGAGGCGCTACTGGTGAAGATTCAGGCCAAGAGCTGATCGCGCCAGCGCGCAAGGCGGGTAACCGCATCGGTCAGCATCGCTTCGGGTTTGCAGTGGCACAGCCGGATGATGCCGTCCGGACTGTCATCGCCCTCCCACAGGGCCGACAGCGGAATGCTGGCTACGCCCGCTTCGTACACCGCGCGTTCGCTGAAGGTGCGATCATCCAGTGCGATACCCGATGCAGCAAGATCGATGCAGGTGAACCATGTTGCCGCTGAGGCAAGCAGGGCAAAGCCTTCGCTGGCCAGTCCTTCGAGAAGGACAGTGCGGGTCTGCGCCCAGCGCGCGGTGCAGGCTTCGGCAATACCCGGAGTGTCGAGTCCCTCTGCCACCGCCCATTGCAGCATCGGCGGCGTGGTGAACGTCAGGAACTGGTGCGCACGGCCAAGGACGGCGGCCATCGCGGGTGCAGCGATCAGCCAGCCGACTTTCCATCCCGTCGCCCCGAAAATCTTGCCCGCCGATCCGATCTTGATCGCACGATCAGCCATGCCCGGCAGGGCGAGCAGCGAGCGATGGGCGCGGTCATCAAAGCGGACGTTTTCCCATACCTCATCACAGATCGCGATCAGATCATGGCCGATGCAGATTTGCGCCAGCATGGCCAGTTCATCGGCGCTGGCGACGGTGCCGGCGGGGTTCAGCGGATCGTTGACGATGATGGCGCGGGTGCGCGGGCTGATGGCCGCTTCAATGACCGTGCGATCATATTGCCAGTGCGGCGGACGCAGCGGCACGAACACAGGCACTCCGCCCGCGCGCCGGACCATCGGGGCATAAGCATCATAAGCAGGCGAAAACAGCACGACTTCATCGCCGGGCGCGACAACGGCAAGGATGGCCGAAGCCACGGCCTCGGTTGCACCCGAAGTGACGATGACCCCTTCGGGCGAGAGGTCCAGACCCTGGCTGCGCGCATAGAACCCTGCCACTGCACGGCGCAATTCGGGCAGGCCTGCCATCGGCGGATACTGATGCGATTTTTCGGCGCTCGCTTGTGCCAAGGCAGCCAGCAGCGCAGGCGGCGGGGGATCATCGGGGAAACCTTGCCCCAGATTGATCGCGCCCGTTGCCCGGGCGAGGCCGGACATCTGTTCGAAAATCGTAAGCGGCATGTCCCGGTAAACGGGAGAGAGGCGCTGTGCCGGATCAGTCATGGGACAATGGATTAGCGGCAGAATGCGGGCCTTTGCAATGGTGCGTGGCGGGATTAGGATCACGCGATGACTGACAACATTCCGATCGTTCTGCATGGCTTCTGGCGCTCTACCGCATCGTGGCGGGTGCGCATCGCGCTTGGGCTGAAAGGTTTGGACTGGATTGATGTGCCGCATCATCTGAGGCTGGGCGAACAGCGCGCGCCGGAATATCTTGCGCTGAACCCGCAAGGCTTTGTTCCGGCGCTGGAAACGGGCGGAGAAGTGCTGACGCAGAGCATGGCCATTTGCGAGTTTCTTGATGAAACACATGCGCAAGCGCCACTTTTGCCCAAAGGTGCGATGGCGCGGGCCAAGGTGCGGGCGGCGGCACAAGTTATCGCTTGTGACACCCATCCACTGCAGAACCTTAAAGTATTGAAAATGCTTAAAAAACGCGGGTTAGATCAGGCCGCGACGGATGCCTGGGCGGCAGAGGTGATCGAGAGCGGGCTGGCGGCTTTTGCCAGCCTTGTCGGAAAAAACGACGGGCCATACTGCTTTGGCGACAATGTGACGCTGGCCGATGTGCTGCTGGTGCCGCAATTGGGCAATGCGCGGCGGTTTGGTGCGCGCTTTGATTTCGGGCGCATTGCACAAATCGAGGCCGCTTGCATGAAGCTTCCCGCGTTTATTGCCGCCGCGCCCGAAAACCAGCCTGATGCCGAACAGACAGGCGCCGGTTGATCAAAGCGCCTCGACGATGGTGACGTTGGCCAGCCCGCCGCCTTCGCACATCGTTTGCAAGCCGTATTTGCCGCCACGCGTGCGCAAGGCGTGGATCAGCGTTGCCATCAACTTTGTACCAGATGCCCCCAGCGGGTGGCCCAGCGCAATCGCACCGCCATGCACATTAAGCCGCGCCGGATCAGCGCCGGTATGGCCCAGCCAAGCCAGCGGAACGGGCGCGAACGCCTCGTTCACTTCGTACAGATCAATCTCGCCAATCGACATGCCAGCCCGTTTCAGTGCCTTGTCCGTGGCAAAAAGCGGCTCTTCCAGCATGATGACCGGATCACCGCCGGTAATCGTCAGGTTCACGATCCGCGCGATGGGGGTAAGGTTATGCTCCTTCAGCGCCTTTTCCGAAACGACCAGAACCGCCGAGGCCCCGTCAGTTACCTGGCTGGATGTTGCAGCGGTCAACACGCCGCCTTCCATCAACAACCGCACACCGGCCATGCTTTGCGCCGTGGCATCATAACGAATGCCTTCGTCCTTTGTATGCACATCGGGCGTGCCGTCAGGCAGGGTGATGTTGACCGGCACAATTTCGTTAGCGAACATGCCGCCCGTGGTTGCCGCAATCGCGCGGCGATGGCTTTCCAGGCCATAGGCATCGAGCATTTCGCGGGTGAAGCCATGCTTCTTTGCAATCATTTCCGCACCGGTGAACTGGCTGAAGCCTTCCACGCCATAACGTTCACGCACCGCAGCGGAATAGGGGGATGTCCCGCTGCCGGGGATCAGCGTCGTTCCCATCGGCACCCGGCTCATGCTTTCGACACCGGCGGCGATCACCACATCCTGCGTTCCCGACATGACTGCCTGCGCTGCAAACTGGATGGCCTGCTGCGATGAACCGCATTGCCGGTCAATCGTCACGGCGGGCACGCTGTCGGGCAATCTGGATGCCAGCACGCAATTGCGACCTACTTGCGTGGATTGTTCACCGGCTTGGCCCACGCAACCCATGATCACATCTTCGATTGCCGCAGGATCAATGCCGGTCCGATCCACAATGGCGTTCAGCACGGTTGCCCCCAGATCAGCGGGGTGGACACCGGACAAGCGGCCGTTGCGGCGACCACCGGCTGTGCGGACAGCATCGACGATATAGGCATGTGCCATGATTGCAGTCTCCATTAGCCGGGGGCATTATTCGGCGGATGTTGGCGGGGATATGGTTTGTAAACGACGAGGCTGAATACCCTCCCCCAACCCCTCCCTTGAGGGAGGGGAGCCACGAGAAAAGCCCGTCCCATCAGAGAGAGGAGAAAGCAGGTAGGGCGGCATCAGCGTTTGAAAATGAATGTCAGCGTGGAGCCATGCGGATTGCACCGTCGAGCCGCACGTCTTCGCCGTTGAAATAGGAATTGCGGCACATTTCCAGCGCGAGTGCGGCATATTCTTCCGGCAGGCCCAGACGTTTGGGGAATGGGACGGATGCGGAAAGCGCGGCTTTGACTGCTTCACTGGCACCGTTCATCAGCGGCGTGTTGAAAATGCCGGGAAGGATCGTGTTGACGCGGATGCCCTCTGACGAAAGATCGCGCGCGATGGGCAAAGTCATGCCCACAACGCCGCCCTTTGATGCAGAATAGGCCGCCTGGCCGATTTGCCCGTCTTCTGCGGCAACGCTGGCGGTGTTCACAATTGCGCCGCGTTCACCAAATTCACCACGCGGTTCAAGCGTCAGCATACCGGCTGCCGATTTGGCGATGCAGCGGAATGTGCCGATCAGGTTGATCTGGATGATGCGTTCAAAATCGGCCAGCGGGAAGTGCTTTGGTTCGCCCGTTTCGCGATCACGGCTGGCGGTCTTGGCGGCATTGCCCGTACCGGCGCAATTGATAAGGATGCGCTCTTGTCCGTGCGCGGCGCGCGCCTTGGCAAAGCCTGCATCAACCGAGGCTTCATCGGTTACATTGACGGCGCAGAAAGTGCCGCCAATTTCGGCTGCGATGGTAGCGCCTGCCGCTTCGTTCATATCGAAAATGGCCACTTTGACGCCCGCTGCGGCCAGTGCCCGCGCGGTTGCTGCACCCAGACCCGAAGCGCCACCGGTGACAACGGCGGCAATGCCATTCAATTCCATCGCATTCTCCTGACTGTGTTTAGTTATTCGATTAATTATCCAACCCTAGCGCATGATTTTGCCTGCGTCGATATTCAATCAACGTGGCCGGCATCATGGTTGGGACAGGCATTTTCCGGTGGGCGGCGCTGGTGTCCTGAAACTGAAGTTCATTACATTTTGTCATCCCGGGCTTGAACCGGGATCCCGCTGTTTCTTTTGGCAGGTCGCAAACAAGCCTGACCCCGGGTCGAGCCCGGGGCGACGGAATAATGGGGCAAACGTAAGATTCACATCGCCAGAGGCACGCCGTATCGCAGATGCAACAAAAGCGTTGGAAAGCGGATTGCAGGCCGGGGCTCGCGCTGCCATGAGCCGCGACTGACCGTTCGCGAAGGAATAGCCCCAATGCCGACCGCCAAGGCCGCTGCACCGGATGCCTCTGCTATTGCCGCGCTTGGCATAGATTTTGGCACGACCAATTCGGTTGTGGCACACAGCGCGGCGGGATCTGCGGTTGATCTGGTATCATTTGCCGCACCCGATGCGACGACAAGCGTGTTCCGCTCTGCCCTGTGTTTCTGGCAGGATGGCGATATGCGTGGCGGGCTGGCGCATGAAGCAGGGCCGTGGGCGATTGCCGAATTCCTCGATTTTCCGCAAGGATCGCGGTTTCTGCAATCGTTCAAATCGGTTGCCGCCAGCAGCACGTTCGAACATGCCAACCTGTTTGAAAAACGCCTGCGTTTTGAAGAACTGGGTCAGGTCTTTCTGCGCCACCTGATCGATCATGCAGGACCGGCACTGGCCAATCTGCCCGAACGCGTGATCGTGGGCCGTCCTGTCCGCTATGTCGGATCGCGCCCCGATGCGGCGCTGGCCCGCACGCGCTATGATGCGATGTTTTCCATGCTGGGCCGCCCGGTGCATTACGTTTACGAACCATTAGGCGCGGCATATAGCTTTGCCACGCGCCTGACTGAGCCTGCCACCTTGCTGGTGGCCGATTTTGGCGGCGGCACCAGCGATTTTTCCATCGTGCGGATCAATGCCCCCGGCGCAGCAAAGCGGTGCGAGCCTTTGGGTTCCGCCGGGATCGGCATTGCGGGCGACCGGTTCGATTTTCGCATCATGGACCACCTGATCCTGCCCTTGCTGGGCAAGGGAGGCACGTACAAATCGTTCGACAAGGTGCTGGAGATTCCCGCCGGTCACTTCACCGATTTTGGCGATTGGTCACGCCTTGCCCTGATGCGCAACCGGCGCACGCTGGAGGAACTGGCACGGCTGAAGCGCGCCGCGACGGATCCTGCCGCGATTGGCCGGATGATCGCCGTGATCGAACACGAACTGGGCCACGGCTTGTACGAAGCGGTCGGCCATTTGAAGCGCGCGCTTTCGGTGCAGGATCATGCCGAGTTCCGCTTTGAAAGCGATGATCTGACCATCGCAGCCGATGTTGCCCGCAGCCAGTTTGAAAGCTGGATCGCGCCGGATCTGGCCCGCATTGCCGAAACCGTGGACGGGGCTTTGGCGGCAGCAGGCCTTGGTACGGAACAGATCGATCATGTGTTCCTGACCGGCGGATCATCACTAATTCCGGCCGTGCGCGAATTGTTTGAACGCCGCTTTGGCGCAGGGCGGATTGCTTGCGGCGATGAGCTGACGTCGATCGCGCACGGGCTGGCCCTGATCGGGCAGACGCCCGATCTTGGAGATTGGCTGGCACCGGCTGATGCCCCCTCAGATGTCCGTGCGTGATGCTGTCAAAATGTGAATGCAGCCTTGCGTGACACATTGTAGTGTGAAATAGGCAGCGCCAAATAGGGTCGGCGCAATGCCGGTAACCAAGGAATAGATTACATGGCCAAGTTCCTGATCGTCGAAGCCCGCTTTTATGACCACCTCAACGATATGCTGATCGCGGGTGCCAAGGCCGCAATCACGGCTGCGGGCCATGAAGCCGAAGTGATTACCGTTCCGGGCGCGCTTGAAATTCCCGGCGCCATCGCGCTGGCCGATGAATCGGGCAATTACGATGGCTTTGTCGCCATCGGCGTAGTGATACGGGGTGAAACCTACCACTTCGAAATCGTTGCTGGTGAAAGCGCGCGCGGGATCATGGCTTTGACGATGGACGGCACTGCCATCGGCAACGGCATCCTGACGGTTGAAAACGAAGAGCAGGCACTGGTTCGTGCCGACCCTGCGCAAAAGGACAAGGGCGGCGAAGCGGCCAAGGCGGCAATGGCGCTACTGGCCCTTCAGGAACGCTTTGCTTAAGCAGGAACGCTTTACCTGATCGGCCGCTTGCCCGAAATGGCAGGTCTTCGCCAAGCCTGAACGCGCGCATAGCGGCGGAATGGAACAGCCCGCCCTTGTCGTCCCTTCGCGGGTAACCGTCTGGTACGATGGCGGCTGTCCGCTGTGCGTGCGCGAAATTGCGCTGATGCAGCGGCTGGACAAGGCAAAGCGCCTGCATCTTGTCGATGTCGATAATCCGGACGCGGCGTGTCCGGTGGACCGCAAGCTGGCACTGGCGCGGCTGCATGTGTTGGAAAACGGCAAGCTGCTTTCTGGCGCGGCGGCCTTTGCCGCGATGTGGCGGGTGATCCCGCAATTGCGCTGGCTGGGCCTTGCCGCGCAAGTTCCCCCTGTCGGCTGGGCATTGGAGGGGGGATACCGCGCCTTTCTGATCGTGCGGCCTGCGGTACAACAGCTTTTCAAGGTTCTGTTACGATGAATGACAGCCGTTACCGCAAAGTGCCCTCGCGGCGCTTGTCGCGCCTTGCCTCGTTCGGCCAGATCGCGGGCGGCGTGGCGGGCGGCATGCTGGCCGAAGGCGCGCGGCGGCTGGTGCGCGGAGAAGCGCCGCGCTTGTCTGACCTGTTGCTGACGCCAGCCAACGCGACGCGGGTGGCAGACCAGCTTTCGCGATTGCGCGGGGCGGCGATGAAGCTGGGGCAGATGATCTCGCTTGATGCAGGCGACGTGCTGCCGCGCGAATTGACCGAGATCCTGTCACGCTTGCGCGATTCGGCGCACTTCATGCCGCCTGCCCAGCTGGAGCGGGTGCTGACGGCTGAATGGGGTGCAGGCTGGCGGTCGCGGTTCAAGCATTTTGAAGCGCGCCCGATTGCGGCGGCATCCATCGGGCAAGTCCATCGCGCGACCTTGCCCGATGGCCGCGTGTTGGCGATCAAGGTGCAGTATCCCGGCATTGCGGGCAGTATTGATGCCGATGTCGATAATGTCGCCACGCTGCTGCGCATGTCGAATTTGCTGCCATCAACCCTGAATATCGCGCCGCTGCTGACCGAAGCCAAGCGCCAGTTGCACGAAGAAGCCGATTACGTGCGCGAGGCCGAGATGATGCGCCGCTATGCCGAACTGCTGGCTGATGATCCGGCGTTCCTGCTGCCCCTGCCCCATGACGCTTTATGCGGCCGTAACGTGCTGGCCATGGATTTCATTGACGCGCGCCCGATTGAAACGCTGTCCGTCGCCCCGCCTGATGTGCGCAACCGTGTGCTGGGCACGATGATGGGGCTGGTGCTGCGCGAAGTTTTTGAGTTCGGCTTCATGCAGACCGATCCCAATTTCGCCAATTTCCGCTGGCAGCCCGCAACGGAAGGCAGCGGGGGTGAACGTGTGGTGCTGCTGGATTTTGGTGCCGCCCGCGCGATTGAACCGGCAACCACGGCGGCCTATCGCCGGATGATGCTGGCGGGCCTTGCCGAAGATCACGCCGGTTTGCGCGATGCCTTGCTGGAAGTGGGCTTTATCGCGCCGCAAGTCCTCGCCCGCCACGGCGCGGCGTTTGACCGGATGATTTCGGTGCTGTTCGAACACCTTGGCAAGCCCGGTCTGTTCGAATTTTCCGACCGGTCCTTTGTCGAACGCATCCGGGGCGAGGCAGAGACGATATTTGCCGACCGCGCCGCATGGCATATCCCGCCTGCCGAGGCGCTGTTTGTGCAGCGCAAGATCAGCGGCACCGCGCTGCTGGCGGTGCGGCTGAAGGGCAGCCTGCCGTTGCGCGATATGGTGGAAGTGGCGGTTACTGACGCTGCGCCAAACCCACCCCTGGTCACAGTAAACCCCTGACGGCGTCATGCTGAACTCGTTTCAGCATCCATTTCTCCCCACGAACCGCCGCGTGCGGTGATGGATGGATCCTGAAACAAGTTCAGGATGACGAAAAAGGAACAAGGTAGACAGGCGGCTTGATCGCAAACCAAAAAAAGGGGGGCCAACTTGCGCTGGCCCCCTGGAAAGTTTTGGGAGAGGATGCCTGAAAGGCAACTCCTATATGGCTGCAGTCGATTTATGCTGCAAGTGCGAAATGTACGTACATAAGTGCAGGAAATGCAATCACTGAAAGTCTGGCGATGATCGTTTGGCCGCCAGCACTGTGTTGCTCAGCAAACAGGCGATGGTCATTGGTCCCACACCGCCGGGGACTGGAGTCACCGCTTTGGCGTGATCGAGTTCGTGCGTGGCGCAATCACCGATAAGCCGCGTCTTGCCGTCATGATCGGTCACGCGGTTGATGCCCACATCGATCACCACCGCGCCGGGCTTTACCCAATAGCCGCGCACCAGATGCGGCGCGCCTGCCGCTGCCACGATAATGTCCGCCTTGCGCGCCACATCGGGCAGATCGCGCGTTTCGATGTGGGTGACGGTGACGGTCGCCTCGCGTTCAAGCAGCAGCATCGAAACCGGCTTTCCCACGATGTTCGATTTGCCGATGACGACCACGTTCAACCCGCGATAATCATCGATCACGCTATCCAGCAGCAGCATGACGCCCAGGGGGGTGCAGGGCACAAGGCCGCCCGTACCGGTGGACAGGCGCCCGACGTTGACCGGATGGAACCCGTCCACATCCTTTGCGGGATCGATCCGGTCCAGCACCAGCGCGGCATTGATGTGTTTGGGCAGCGGCAACTGAACCAGAATGCCGTGGACGGCGGGATCGGCGTTGAATTGGTCAATCAGCGCCAGCACATCGGCCTGCGGTGTATCGGCAGGCAGGCGGTGTTCAAGCGACAGGATCCCCGCCTTGCGGCACTGCGCAATCTTCCGCCCGACATAGACCTCGCTTGCCGGGTCATTACCCACGAGGATCACGGCAAGGCCCGGTGCGACGCCGCCGCCTGCGATCATGTCGGCAACGTCCTTTGCGGTGCGCTCCAGCACTTGCGCTGCAAGCGCCTTGCCATCGATTATCTGTGCCATAGTGCCGTGCATCCCCGCTTGTTTACGGGGCATATTGTATGTGTTGCATACAAATAATTCAACCAGCCTTTTGCAACTCCGGAATCACGACCTTCAATACGTGGGCCAGCGCCTTGCCGTTCAAGTCCCGCGCCCGCGCCTCGGTTTCGGCTTCGGAATAGCAGCGCAGTTCAGGCGCGTTGCCTGATGGGCGGAAATGCAGGATCGCGCCGCTGGCAAAGCTCATGCGGTAACCGTCGGTGGTGTCAATTGCGGTTGGTAATCCGGCTATATCGCCAAAGACGCGTGCGATGCGGGCCAGTTGCTCGCCCTCATCGCCCGCAGAGAGGAAACCGATCAGCGCCGCGCTATCGGCCTGCGGGAAATCGGCGACGCGGTCGCTATAAGTGTAGCGCGGCGGCAATTGCGCCACGGTTTGCGCAATCGGCGTTTTGCGCGCGGCTGAAACAATCGCCAGAATCGGCAAGAGCGCATCGCGGGTTGGCAAAGCTGTCAGATCACCCACGGTTGTACCCAAAAGCACCCCGCCATTGGCTTCATCTCCCACCACGCAAGCCGCCGGATCAGCCGTGGCAGCATCCATCATGGCGGCGATGACATAGGGCGATCCGATGCGCGTGCGCAAAACGCGCGGCACCGCGCCGCTCAATTCCGCAACGGTATTGCTGCTGACGGGCGTCACGATAACGTCTGCACCCACCGCGCGCGCGCACAGCAATCCTACGATATCGCCGCGCAGCCATGTTCCGCTGGCATCGGCCACCAAAGGCCGGTCCGAATCACCATCGGTTGAAATGATGGCATCAACGCTGTT
>JADYXV010000162.1 GCA_020853995.1 Novosphingobium sp. | reverse complement strand
GGCGCAGTTCACCCAAAGTGCGGGGCGAGGCGATTACGAACAGGTGTTCAATCTTGTGCGTTTGCACCTGTGCGTTCAGCCAATCACCAACGGCGGCGGCGTGAGCGTCTTCATCGCGCTGATTGCCTGATGGGTTGGCCGAACTCACGCCGTGGCGGTTGCCCGAGCCATGATTGGTTTCGTCCAGTTCAGGCGTTGCCATAACGCTCAACTCGGGTTCGGCTTCAGTGCCGCTGTTGCGCAGCACTTCCCAGTTTTCGCCATCGACAAGGGCAATTACGGCACCATGGGGGATCAACATTGCATTCTTCTCCTGTTCTTCTGGTCGTTGAACGGATGAAGCGCCTGTTTGGGGCCCCGTTCCATGCGCTGGGTCAAAAATTGCCGTGAATATTCTCAGGGGTGGCAGTGGCGAAGGGCACGCGTTCCGCCTATGTCCGCAAAATGCGTCCCGAAGTGCTTAATCACCTGTTTGCCGAAACTGCCGGTCTTAAGGGCGTCGGGCCGGGATTGACGCGCCCGTTGGAAAAGCTTGGGCTGAACCGGATCAAGGATCTGGCTTACCATTTGCCGGACCGGTTCGTCTTGCGCCGGGCAGTCGGCAATCTGGACGAAGCAGGGCTGGGCGAGCAGATCGTGATCGCGCTGACCCCGCGTGAATACAAGCAAGCCGCAGGCCGCGGGCCTTTCCGCGTTCTGGCAGAAGATGCTATCGGCAATTATGTAGCGCTGACCTATTTTGGCCGCGCGTCCTATACCGGCAAAAAGCAACTGCCGCTTGGCGAAAAGCGCTGGGTTGCAGGCAAGCTCGAACAGTTCGGGCAGACCTGGCAGATGGTCCACCCCGATCACGTGAGCGACGATAGCGGCAGTATGCTCGGCCAGTTAAACGAGCCTGTCTATCCGCTGTCCGAAGGGCTCACGCAGGGACGATTGCAGGGCTTGATCCATCAGGCCTTGGGCCAACTGCCGGAACTTCCCGAATGGATAGAGCCGGGGCTGGCGGCAAAGCTGGACTGGCCGCGCTGGCATGAAGCTTTGCCGCTAGCGCACAAAGCCGAAAACGTGCCCGCGCGCGATCGCCTGGCCTATGATGAATTGCTGGCCAACAGCCTGGCTCTGCTGCTGGTGCGTGAAAGCAACCGGAGCCGCCAAGGCACGCCGTTGAAGGGCGATGGGCGAATACGCGCGAAGCTGAACTTGCCATTTGCGCTGACTGGCGCGCAGACACGCTCGATTGCCGAGATCGAAGGCGATGTGGCGCAAGGGGCGCCTATGCTGCGTCTGTTGCAGGGGGACGTGGGTTCAGGCAAAACCGCCGTTGCCCTGCATGCCATGCTGATCGCGGTTGAGGCTGGTTGTCAGGCTGCCTTGCTTGCGCCCACGGAAATACTCGCGCGCCAACATGCAGAAACACTCGCGCGGATGGCTGCGGGCACAGGCGTTACCATTACGCTGCTGACGGGGCGCGATAAGGGGAAGGCGCGGGAGTCTATTCTGATGGGCCTGATGGATGGCAGCATCGACATTTGCGTTGGCACGCATGCGATATTTCAGGACAGCGTCTCCTATCGCAATCTCGGGCTGGTCGTGATTGATGAGCAGCATCGCTTTGGCGTGGGCCAGCGGCTGATGTTGACGCAAAAGGCCAAGCGAACGCCGCACTGCCTGGCCATGACCGCAACGCCGATCCCGCGCACCCTGACATTGGCTCAATATGGTGAGATGGACGTATCGCGGCTTGATGAAATGCCGCCTGGCCGACAGGCTATCGATACGCGGGTCATTGCGCTTGAGAGAATGGGCGATGTGGTGGACGGCGTGGGCCGCCATGTGGAGAAAGGCGCGCAGGCCTATTGGGTGTGCCCGATGGTGCGCGAACTTGAAACCGAGGATATCGCGGCTGCCGAGGCTCGCTATACCGCATTGAGAGAGCGTTTCGGGGATACTGTCGTGATGGTTCACGGCCAGATGCGCCCTGAGGCAAAAGACGCCGCGATGGAGCAATTTTCGCGCGGTGAGGCGAAAGTTCTGGTTGCGACGACCGTTATCGAAGTGGGTGTAGACGTTCCCAACGCCACGCTGATGGTTATTGAACAGGCCGAACGTTTTGGCCTTGCGCAATTGCACCAGTTGCGCGGGCGGGTTGGCCGGGGCAGCCAGCAATCGACATGCCTGTTGCTGCGCGGTGAGGCTTTGTCCGAAACCGGGCGCGAACGGCTTGCGCTGATGCGTGAGACACAGGACGGCTTTCGATTGGCCGAGGAAGATTTGCGATTGCGCGGCGGCGGAGAACTGCTCGGCACGCGTCAATCGGGCGATACGCCTTTCAAGGTGGCAAGCTTCGAACAAATTGCGCGTCTTTTGCCGATGGCTCACGATGATGCGCGATTGCTGATGGAGCGCGACGGCGGCCTGTCATCACCACGCGGCGAAGCGGCAAGACTGCTGCTATATTTGTTCGAGCGCGATTGGGGTGTGCAACTGCTGCGGGGCGGCTAGGGCGGCGCGACACGGGGTTTCAGTCGCGCCGCCCGCCCCACCGTGCGGTTTACTTGCTTGCAGACGGTGGCGAGGCGCTTTTTGTAGCTTCAGCGAAAGCTTGGGCCGTGAGCCCAATGAATAATCCATTGGTCCCGTTCGCCACCGAGGTCTTCGGCATTTTCACTTTGGTGGAACCGGTATCGAGCACAAAGTCCGCTTCAGCGACTTCAGCGACTTCGGCGATTTTGCCGATTACCGTTGTGCCGTCAGAGGCATGGACCGGCGCATCAACTGCAATCGCCGAGGCCAGCGCTGCTGCTGCATCGGCAGCGGCCTTTTCGGCAGCGGTATCAAGTTGCTCACGAGTCAGGCCAAGGACCGGACCTTTGGGGCTGGTGCCCAATGCTGACAACGCGAGCGTGGCGGTGTTTTTGCCCGTGTCGATCACGAAATTGGGCGCGGCAACGCTTTTGACTTTGCCGACTTCAGCGCCGGTGGAGTCGTAAACTGTTGCGCCCACAGCGACTTGTGCGGAAGCTTCAGCCGCAGGGGCAACAGGTGCGGCAGTATCTTGGGCAAAGGCGGCAGTACCCATCAAAGCGAGCGGCGCTGCGAAAGTTGCAAAAATGGAGAGCTTTTTGACCACGGTTTCGATCCTTGTAATTGAACGATATGTGGGAAGAGAATGGGGTGCCGCTGGTATAGTGACACCCCCTTTGCGTTGAATTCATTGATTTTTGGGGTCGTTTGAGCCGGCAAAACGGTCTGGCAGCAGGTCCTGCACAACTCGTCGCGAATGCGTGATCAGGTGCTTTCGCTCACATCGACAAAGTTCATGTCCCAATCGGGCAAGTCATCTTCTGCCAGCTGGGCACGCAACGCATTCTCGCGCTCAATCATCTGGTCCAGCATGGCGACAAGGTCGATGTCGGCTTGGCGGGCCTGATCGAACACCCCTTTGTTGGCCTGTTCTTCTTCCTTGTGATGATGCTCCATTTGCTCCCCCAGAACTTGCAGCTTGGGACCGAAAGAATCATCGTCAGTTTCCGGCGCAAGGATATCGTTGATCAGGAACTTTCCGGTGTCATGCTCGACCAAACCCTCGGTGATCTTGTCATCATCGCCCTTGCCGTGCAGCGCCGGATAGAAGAACTCTTCTTCCAGCGTCATGTGGATTTTGACAAGGTTTGCGGCCTGAATGCCGAGGCGGCGTTTCTGTTTGCCGCTGGCATCATTCACTTTTTCGAATAATGCCTCGATGAGATCATGATCTGCTTCAAGCTTGGCGACGGCGTCTTTGTAAGTTTTGGTCATGGGGCGCTCCGGGATTAAGGGTTCCCGGACTGAAACCACAAAGGCAACCGACGTTCCCGCGGTGCCCCCGCAGCATTGCATAAAGATGATTTGGTCGGGGAAAGAGGATTCGAACCTCCGGCCCCTGCCTCCCGAAGACAGTGCTCTACCAGGCTGAGCTATTCCCCGACCGATCTACAACCGGTTACCCGGTCACAAGGCAGAGGGGCCGTATAATAAGGGCTTCGGGTAGTGACAAGCGGGTGCAAACAAGTTTTTTTGCCCCGAGTTTTGCGCGTTGGTGCATCGGCGGATAGAAGCAGGCGCATGTCCACGTCTTCCAGCGAAATTGCTGATTCTGCGCGCCATCCCGAATGGCAATATCTCGATTTGATGCGCCAGATCTGGGAGCATGGGGACGAACGCGTTGATCGTACCGGCGTCGGGACGCGGTCAGTCTTTGGCGCTCAATTGCGGTTTGATCTTGCTGATGGCCGCATGCCGCTTTTGACCACCAAACGCGTATTCTGGAAGACGGCAACGCGCGAGTTTCTGTGGTTTCTGACCGGTAATACCAACATTCGCGATCTGTGCGCGCAGGGTGTGCAGATCTGGACGGACTGGCCGCTGGACAAATATCGCAAGGCCAGTGGCGAGGATATTACGCGCGAGGCGTTCTCCGCGCGCATCGTGGCAGATGCTGCCTTTGCTGCACAATGGGGCAATCTTGGGCCGGTTTATGGCAAGCAGTGGGTCAACTGGCCGGTTTATGAACCTGTAGGCGAAGGGCTGTTTCGTCAGCATCCTCAAGGCGTGAACCAGGTGGCGGATCTGGTGGATTCGCTGCGCAACAATCCGGGCAGCCGCCGCCATATCGTTGAAGGCTGGAATGTTGCCGAACTGGACCAGATGGCTTTGCCGCCATGCCACAAGACCTACCAGTTCCACGTGAGCGGCAACCGGCTCAACGGTTTGCTGTATCAGCGCAGTTGTGATGTGGCGCTGGGGTTGCCGTTCAACTTGTGGGGCGGGGCGGTGTTCCTGCGCATGCTTGCACAGCAATGCGATCTTGAGCCGGGCGAACTCGTCTGGATGGGCGGAGATACGCATCTTTACCTTAACCACGCCGATCTGGTCACAGCGCAGCTTGCGCGGGAGCCGGATGGAGAGCCCCGCCTCTCGATAGTGCGGCGTCCGGATGACATATTCGGCTACAGGATCGAGGACTTCGTGGTTACCGGATATGCCCCGCAAGGCCAATTGAGTGCGCCAGTGGCTGTCTGAACTGCCTGATTGACTCGCAAAGGTGTGTGAAATAAAATAACACACATCGGGAATATTGCGTCGCGACCCTTTTTGCTTATGCTTGGGGTCTTGGCGCGGGAGAGTCAGTCAGATGCAGGCGATACAGTCATGATCGATAAGGTGCGCGGAAACCTGCCGCCGCTATCGCTGCATGTGCCTGAACCCAAGTTCAGGCCCGGCGATGTGGTTGATTATTCGCACCTGGCCATTCCGCCAGCAGGCGCACAGCCGCGCCCGGACGAGGGCTGCGCCGCTGCTGAAACGCACCCGTTGTGCCTTGATATGGTGCGGGTGCTGGACGAAAATCACTGCGCGGTTGGTCCTTGGGACCCGAAGCTTGATGCGGACACATTGCGCCGTATGCTGCGCACCATGGCGCTGACCCGCGCGTTTGATGACCGGATGTATCGCGGCCAACGGCAGGGCAAGACCAGCTTCTATATGAAGTGCACCGGCGAGGAAGCAACGTCGGTGGCCCCCGCTATGGCGCTGGCGCATGATGACATGGTATTTCCCAGCTATCGCCAGCAGGGCATTCTGATTTCGCGCGGCTATCCGTTGGTGGAAATGGTCAACCAGATCTATTCCAACCGTGCCGACAAATTGAAGGGTCGGCAGTTGCCGATCATGTATTCGGCGCGCGAAGTTTCATTCTTTTCGATTTCGGGCAACCTTGCCACGCAATACCCGCAAGCCGTGGGCTGGGCGATGGCCAGCGCGATAAAGGGCGATAGCCGGATTGCCGCCACGTGGATCGGCGAAGGATCTACGGCAGAAGGGGATTTCCACTCGGCGATGACTTTTGCTGCGGTCTATAACGCGCCTGTCATTTTCAACGTCGTCAACAACCAGTGGGCGATCTCCAGCTTTTCGGGATTTGCCGGGGCCGAGCGTACCACGTTTGCTGCACGCGCAATCGGCTATGGCATCGCCGGTATTCGCGTGGACGGGAACGACCCGCTGGCGGTTTACGCTGCAACTGAATGGGCGGCCAACCGCGCGCGTTCGAACGCTGGGCCGACTTTGATCGAGCACTTCACCTATCGGGCAGAGGGGCATTCGACATCGGATGATCCGGGCCAGTATCGTTCGGCGCATGAACGCGAGGAATGGCCGCTGGGGGACCCGATCATGCGGTTGAAGCGCCACCTGATTGCGCTGGGCGAATGGTCGGAAGACCAGCAGGCGGCGATGGATCGCGAACTTGTCGATCAGGTCAAGGCAGCAACCAAGGAAGCCGAAAAGAACGGTATTCTTGGCCACGGGCTGCATCATCCGTTCCACACCATGTTCGAAGATGTGTTCGAAGAATTGCCCTG
>JADYXV010000161.1 GCA_020853995.1 Novosphingobium sp. | reverse complement strand
TTCATGATCCGCGCATTGCAAACACCCTGCAAGGTGCGCGGAAACAGCGGATCAAACCCGATGTCGCCATCATAGGGTTGATAGTAGTATTCGCCATAAGTAACGATTTTGGCGTGCGGCCAGGCATCGCGTAAAAACAGGGCCTCACCCCAGCCGGGGTGCGCTATGATCAGATCGGGGACAATGTTCTTGTTCGCCATGTCCACCGCCGCTTTGGCAACCGCCGCCCCGAAATTCACCGATTGGGCAATAGATCTGACCAGCGGTTCAGCAGGAGGGGGCGGGGCTTCCTTTAGAGGATAGCGCGCGGTGATGACGTTAGGCATTGTCACGCCTTCACGCCGCGTCAGGAAGACCACACGGTATGCGGGGTTTTTTGCAAGTTCTGCTGCCAGATGCCGAAACTGTCCGGGCATGTTCTGATGGACAAAAAGGATGGTGATAGGCTGCATGGTCGCTGTGAACTTATCCGGAGATGGGCGGTTTGTGATAACCATCGTACAGGACAGACGCGGAATGGGAACCCGGGTTGGACAGGTGATTATCGTGATCGGCTGAAGCAGGCGCGCCGATGCGGGATGCCGGATAATAGGCCCGGCCCGACAACCGGGGCTTGCAAGGATCGCGTGTCCACGCCAATCAGCGCGGATGCGTATTGCCTTGTTTGAACCTGAAATCCCCGGAAACGTTGGTGCGGTATTGCGTCTTTGCGCTTGCTTCGGGGCTGCTGTCGATCTGATTGAACCGTTGGGGTTTGACTGGGATGACCGCAGGGTGCGGCGTGCAGCCATGGATTACATCGATCATGTCAGCTTTACCCGCCATGCCGGTTTCGACGCATTCCGGCAGACCATTGGTTCAAGCAGACTTGTGCTGTTTACCACCAAAAGCAGCCAATCATCTTATGACTTTGAATATGGTGCAGACGATGTGCTGCTGTTTGGTAAAGAGAGCGCTGGCGTACCGGCTGCGGTCGCCGAGGCTTGCCAAGCGCGGGTGTGCATTCCGATGCGGCCCGAAGTGCGCTCGATGAACCTTGCCACGGCAACGGCGCTAGCGCTGGGCGAGGCATTGCGGCAGACAGGAAGCCTGCCCGGTTGATTGCTGGGCTCATACCGCTCTATTCGTCCCGCACGGTGATGGAGACGATTTCGATGGCGTCGGTCTTTCCGGCAAAATCGACGAAATCGCCAACTTCGGCATCCAGCACAGCGCGGCTTAACGGTGCAGAGAACGAAATCAGACCGCTGGCCGGATCAGCTTCGTCATCGCCCACAATTGTCACTTCGCGCAATTTGCCTCCCTGGCGGATAGTGACCGTGGTTCCGAACGCGACCACGCTGCCGTCCGGCCGGTCCATCAATTGCGCTGTGGATTGCCGCGTGCCCCAATAGCGCAATTCGCGCCGCGCTTTTTTGACCGCATCTTCGTCAACGATTCCGGGCAATTGCGCTTCCAGCGCGGCCAGTTTTGCGCGGATCTGTGCCAGCCCGCGTGCGGTGACAAGGTTCGGTCCCGGCGGAATCGGAAGCTCGAACTTGGGCTCCATATGCTCGTCATCGCCCTCACGACGAAACGCGACACTCATCACTAAAAACTCCGGTTGGCCAGGTTCGACCGACAGGCGAATAGAGGAATGCCCCGCGCCATGCGACCATCATCTGACTTCCAATTGCTGGCAATGTAAAGCATTCAGGCCGGATTTGGGCTTGTACCATTGCCATAGGTGCTGCCTCGTGCTTGTGGATATTGTGCGGCCAGCAACCGCTACAGGTTCGCCGCGCCCAAAGCGTCCGAGACTTCACGAAAGCCATTGCCGACCCGTTATGACAGTGCCCGAAACTTACCTTGCAGACCTTGGCTGGACGCCATTTTTTAGCGTGCAGGTAACGGCCGAAGAAGCGCAGGTGTGCCAACCTGTGCGGGTCATGGCTGTCCATCGCGGCGAGATTGCTGTGGCCGGCGAGGGGATCGAGGCGCAGATTTCGTCCCGTTTGCCCGTATCCCATGGCGAGGAAGACCGTCCTACGGTGGGTGACTGGCTGCTGATTGACCGCGAAACGCGTGAGCCGCAACGTGTGCTTACGCGTATCAACCTGTTCAAGCGGCCTGCACCGGGGGATGACCGGCGCTTGCAACTGATCGCAGCCAATGTCGACACGCTGTTCATTGTTGCATCCTGTAATCAGGATTTCAGCATTCCCCGGCTCGAACGCTATCTGGTGCTATGCCGTGAAGTTGATGTGCGGCCGGTGCTGGTGCTTACCAAGATCGATCTGACGGATAATCTGCAAAGTTATATTGATCGGGCGCATCGTCTGCAATCGGGCCTTGTGGTGGAACCCGTCAATGCGCGCGATCCGGCAAGCGTGGCGCATCTGGCGGCGCGGTGTGGCAGGGGCGAAACGGTGGCGCTTCTGGGCTCGTCCGGGGTTGGAAAATCAACCTTGGTCAATACATTGCGAGGGTCTGACAGTATCCTGACGCAAGCCGTGCGCGAACAGGACGGCAAAGGGCGGCACACCACCACCGTACGCCAGATGCACCGCCTTGATCAGGGCGGCTGGCTGATGGACACGCCCGGAATGCGCGAATTCCAGTTATCGGATGCGGCGACAGGCCTTGCCGAAGTGTTTGACGATATCGTTGCCTTGACGCTGGAATGCCGCTTTACCAACTGCACTCACGAAGCCGAACCGGGCTGCGCTGTGCGCGCCGCAATTGCACAAGGCGCGCTGGATCAGGCGCGATTGGGCCGTTGGCGCAAACTTTCTGACGAAGATCATGACAATACCGGCACTATGGCTGAGCGGCGTATCCGCCCGGCCAAATCCGGAAAGAGGAAGTAACGATGGCCGACTTGTATCTCAAAGCGTTGGAAGCCGAGCGCAAAAGCCTGTGGGCAGCCTGCCGCCTGAAAGGATTGCCGAAGGGTACGCCGGAGCGGTTGCGGATTGAAGAGCTGGATACTTTACTGGCCGAACACAACGCGAATAAGGCGGGAGCGAAGAAGGCGGGGGCCAAGAAAGCAGGGCCTGCAAAATAACGTAGAGCGTTACTTCACGTAACGCGCAAACAATTGCAGGACCGCAGCGTAATAATCCCCGGCGAGCAAATCAGGCTGGGGACGGCCCAAGGCGAGTGCCATGATTGCGTTCCCGCCGGCTGAAAGGCCATATGGCGCGACTTGCCCGGATTGCAGATCAATCCACGCGGGAATTTGCTGACCGGAAGAGGCAAGCGATTGCCACCATGCGACGACCGGTTCTGATAGTGCTTTGCGGCGTCCGGCCTCGGCATAAAGCGGGATCCGGATTGCATCGAAGCCAAAGCGCGCAGGTTTATCGGTTGCCGGTGCCCAAGTGCCGGTCGGATCAACCTGCAGCCAATCAGCCGGAAGGCCGTGTTCGCCAAACCGGGCGCGCGACATGATGCGCATGCCGTCATTGATTACGCTTGCCCATGCCGGGGCGCCATCAACAGCGCGGAAGTGATCAAGCGCAGGCCAGATGTAATAGGACGGATTGATCACCACGCGCTCTGCCTCGACAAAGCCGACCATGCCCGGCAACAGCAACTGTTCGCCATTACGCTGAACGATCAGGCGCGCGCGGATTGCCTGTCGGATCGCCTTTGACCGGGCGGCATAGCTTCTGTTGCGCCATTTCTTTGCGCCAAGCGACAGCGCCCAAGCGATCAGCATGTCCCCATCGGTGGCGTTGTTCGGGTCTGCAACCGGATCGGGCTGGCGGGGATCATAGCGCCACGAATGCAAAGCCACATCAGCGCGGCCCAATGTATCTTCAGTCCAGCCGGCCAAAGCTTCAAAGGTTGCTTCGTCGCCGTTGATAACGGCCAGCAGCAGGCCATAGCCCTGGCCTTCGCTGTGGCTGATATTGCCGTTGCCGTTGTCGATCACCCGGCCCGATGGCAGGATGAAGCGTTCGCGGAATAGTGCCCAGAAGCTGTCGCCCGCTTTCGCTTTGCTTTCTGGCACTTTGGCACAGGCGACGGTCAAAATCGAAACGAGGCCAAGTCCGAAGTTTCTGCGATTAACTGCCATGTCGGATTTCAATCATTTGCTTGACCCAATGTGCGGTGGTCTGCGTTTTTTCGCTGCTGCCCAACCGCCGGAAACAGGCATCGAATGTTCCGCGCAACAGTTCGGCAAGGTAAGGGCGTGCTTGTGGTTCGATCACATCTGCCGGCAAATGGCCGGGATCATGATGAACGACGATGGCGGTAACATCTGCTGCCATGCGCGACCGCCCGATACCGAGTTCGCGCCACAAGAGGTTTACCTGGTCTTCAAGTTCGGCAAGGCTGGCTGCATCATTCAGATAGACGCGCGTCGCCAGACGCTGGCCCAGTGCAAAGACAAAGCTTTCAATCTGTGACGCCGGTGCCACATCGGAAAGCTCTGCGACGATTTGCGCCAGCAGAATGGGAACGCCGTGCACGTTTAAGGCAGAAGACGTTGCGGTAAGCGGCATCGGCTTTTTATTTCGTTCCGCCAATGGATTGGCGAATGCCGATAGTTGACCGGAATTCGTCGAAGTTACCGAATGTGTTGAACGACGTCGTGCCGCCAATCTCGGTAGACGGTGATAAACGATAGTAGGCCGATCCGCCCGCAGAAATGGCAAAGCCGGTGCGGCTCAGGCTGTCATAGCGGGAGCGGACGTCCGAGTTTATCGCCTTTAGCGCGTCCAGTTGCGCCTGTAATCCGGGTTCGGACGGATAGAGCGCGGTTTCCTCTTGCTTGAAGCTTTGGAAGCCGGGGGTGATGTTAGCCTTCACGTCAAGTTTGTCGGTGGCCAGCGTGTAATTGATCGGAAAGCCGATGCCGACGAAGCTTTGCGGGCTGAAGTAGCCGCCGTGGCCATAAGTAAAGTAATTCTGATTGTTATCATAGGTTTGGTAGTTGGCGTTGATACCGCCGGTCAACTGCGATGTTTCGCCTTTGAACAGACGCACATAGCCGCCGAGGTTGGCTTCGAACGACGTATTGTTGGGAACAAGCCTGCCACGGTAGCGGCTGTAGACCGCTTCGCCGTAAGCGCCGTTGCCGTCCTGATCATATGATCCCGAAATGCCGCCGCCAGTGCGCATGACCTGGCCCCAGCGTTCACCCGAAACAGGATCCCGCGTACCTGCATACGACAGAACGGAATCGGTTACCGGCTTGCGTTCGACCCACAGTTTCGCCGTCAGGTTCGGGGTGATACGGGGGCTAAGCGCGGCGCGAAACGCCAGCTTTGTCCGCCCCATGTTTATCGGAGTGGTGCCTACTTCGGCCTGCACCAGATCACTTTCGTACCCTGCCGACAAGGCTACGCCCGATGCCTGCTGGGTCAAAGCCTGCACTAGCGGTGCCGGCACCTTGTTGACGATGGACTGGGCCTCTATCGTGGCATTGCGCCCGAACCGTGACAGACCGGAGCCTTGCGGGCGTCCGGCGTCAATCGTCAGCGCTTCTGCCCGGGCTTTGATCCGGCCACCCAACAGGCCGGTGGAAATCTCGGCAGAACCCTTGATTTCGCTTAGCGCACTCAAGCCCGCTTCGCCTTTCCGCTGGCGGTAAGAGGTTTGCAAATCGACCCGTGGGCCTGAGCTTTTGGTCAGGGCGCGAATGTCTGCCTCGATGCCGGCCATCACAGGGTCGGCAGAACCGCCCATCGGCATCGCGCCATAGCCGGGACTGCCATTGCTCTGGAATGGCGAGGGCATTTGCTGGT
>JADYXV010000160.1 GCA_020853995.1 Novosphingobium sp. | reverse complement strand
CCTTGATCCGGCTGTTCTCAGAAATAAGCGCGTCAGGATCACCAGCGCGGCGGCCCTGCATATTGCGCACGATCTTGCGGTTGGTCACGCGGTCTACAGCATCGAGCACTTCAAGCACCGAGAAGCCGCGCCCATAGCCGCAGTTCATGGTGAGCGAGCGTTCCGGCGCTTCGACCAAGGCTTCGAGCGCGAGAACGTGGGCGGCGGCAAGATCGGAGACGTGGATGTAATCGCGCACGCCTGTGCCATCGGGCGTTGCGAAATCGGTGCCGAACACGCCAACCGATTCGCGTTTGCCCAGCGCTGCCTCTACCGCGACTTTAATCAAATGTGTGGCGCCCGCGGTCGATTGGCCGGTGCGTGCCTGCGGATCGGCGCCCGCAACGTTGAAATAGCGCAGGACGCAGAAGTTGAGCGGGTGGGCGCGCGATACGTCGGCCAGCATCGCCTCGGTCATCAGCTTGGACATGCCGTAGGGATTGATCGGGCTTTTCGCGCTGTCTTCATGGACTGGCGAAACTTCAGGGATGCCATAAGTTGCCGCAGTGGATGAAAAGATGAAGTGCGGCACGCCACCTTGCACCGCAGCTTCAATGAGCGCGCGGCTTTTGACCGTGTTGTTGTGATAATACTTCAGCGGGTTTTCGACCGATTCGGGCACGACCACGGACCCTGCAAAGTGCATGATCGCTTTGACGCCCTGTTCAGCGATGATTCGCGCGACGAGCGCGGCATCTTCGATGTCGCCTTCATAGAAGGGCACACCTTCTGGCACGGCAAAGCGGAAGCCGGTGACGAGATTGTCGATCACGCAGACCGGCCAGCCAGCGTCCTTCAACGCAAGCACGGCATGACTGCCGATATAGCCTGCGCCGCCGGTGACGAGAACGGGAACCTTGGTCATCAACGTGCTACTCCAATTCGCGCAAGGCTGCTTGAATCCTCAGGCGTTCATATCTGCGACAGCGCGGGGTGCCTATAGCCATGCACCAAGCCGCGCTGAAGTCGTTAAAAGGCTGACCGAAAAAGAAGTTGGTTGATATGAGCGCGATGTGATTCAGTCAGAGTTGCGAAACGACGACGAAGTGACACATGTGGACCGACACCACCCGGCGGTAATATGACAGGGCCGAACTGCCATTGCCAAGCGATTTGACGGACGCGGAATGGGCGATTTTGGAGCCGCTGCTCCCACAGCGTTCGAAGCTCGGCCGTCCACCCGTTTGGGATTACCGGCAGATAGTCGAGGCGATCCTTTATCTGCTGCGACGCGGACTGCCGTGGCGGATGCTACCGCCAGGGCTATTGGCGCCGATGACCTCGGTACAGCATTGTTTCTGCCGTTGGAGCGCGATGGGGGGGGTGGCAATCAATCAACCACGCGCTGCAGTTGATGGCGCGTGAAGCGATGGCTCGGGAAGCTTCTTCCAGCGCGGGTGTCATCGATTGCCAAAGCGTGAACACGACGGAAAGTTGCGGCCCCCTCCTTGCAAGAACGTTTTGGCTCAATTTGATCTGATCGCTTGCCCTCTTATGTCCCGGCCTGCGGGGCCTTATCGGAAAGCTCGTCGACATCTTCCAGCCAGACGAATGTGGAAACTACTTCAGTTCGTGCAGATATGATCCAGCATGATCGGAAGACGCCCTAAGGTGCAAAACGGTGTATCGAAAGCCTCATCGCTGTGTCGTCCTGCTCGCGCTCTGAATCCCTGCAATCCGCTACTGTCTCAACGGCCAATCGGCCACTCATCGGCAACCTGCTCTCAGTTGCGCAGGCAAATCCGGCTCGCCGGGGAAAGCTGGCGTGAGTCTGGCCGAGCGGCGTGAGGTAGATCAAAAGTCATCATTGATTAAACGCACGCCATTAGGCAGAGAAGGGTCATCCACGTTTCGTACCTGCGTTCTGCATCCCTCTTGGCATAAGCGCATTTGGTCTGGAAAATCCACAAAGTCTTGACCAATTTTCGCTTGCTTGAGAAAATATAGATGTTTATCAGAACTATAGGAAGAATAAGTCTCACTCAATATTGATTTTGTGCAACCATATCAGGCCGAATTGCGCTTTTGAGCAGCATTGGAAATGCTCTTCTGATAGAGCGCTGGCGCAAAGGCAGGGGCTAAGGCGGCATGAGAACTTACGGTCTATTTCCACATTTCACGAAGCAGATCAGTGGTTACGGGGTAAAATGCGGCGTTGGGGACGGCCAGGGGCCGCTGATCGCCATAGCAGAAGTAGCCGGCCGATGAGCCCCAAGGGACTTCGAGGATGTGTATACGCCATGCCGGTGACGCTAACTGTCTGGATTGTAATAATCTTTTTGCTTGAATTGCTTAAGTAAGGCGCGAGGAACGGTCAAGGGCATGGTCTCTTGGCTTTACATGGCTTCGAGGCCGTCGCCAGCTGCAACGACACAGCGAGGCCACAATATTGTGCCAAGTCTGTTATCTTTTGGATGCTTGAGCCCGGTCCAAAATCTTGACTCCATTCGTCATGCTACCCGCGGGGCATTCAACCGTTCAACGATCAAACGGTTTTGTTTCTGCAGACACCCTCCTCAAATAACCCTTTTTCATGCTTTGCGCGCCGGCTGACAGCGCCTTGGTCGGGTTGCGACAGGTGTCTGGATCAGGCTCTCCTGCCATAGGCTGCCATTCAACTACCGG
>JADYXV010000159.1 GCA_020853995.1 Novosphingobium sp. | reverse complement strand
CTGGACACGATTTTCACGCCCGATGCGCGGATCGATTATTCCGAAACCGGCGGGGCGAAAGGATCATTTCCGCAAATCAAGGCGTGGTTGCCGCGTGCGCTGAAGCAGTTTCCGGTGTTTCAGCACATGGTAGCAACCACCAAGCTGACGCTGGCGGGGGACCACGCGACAAGCCGGACGATCCTGTTCAACCCGATGGTCCACCGCAATGACGCGGGCGAGAACACAACGTTCTTTATCGGGCTGTGGTATCGTGACACACTGGTTCGCACAGGCGATGGTTGGCGCATCGCCGAACGGTGCGAAGAATTGGGTTACACACACAATGTGCCACCAATTTCCCCGGTACCGGCGATTGGCGAAGCCCGAGAAACCGATAACAAAAATGTGAGAGGAGCCTTTGATGATCAAGATCTCGATTCCTGACGAGCAGGCACATGATCCCTTCGGCTATGCATCGCGCAATCACGCGAGCGCGATCATGGCTGCTGCCGGTGGCTTTTCGCGTGCGGTCTATTGTGAATCGCAATTGTCCTTGCGTGAGTTTGAAGGCGCACGGATGCGCACGGCGCAGCTTAACGGTTGCGCGATCTGTCAGGATTTCCGTGCGGCGCGCGATGCGGGGCCGATGTATTCGGTGAATGGCGAAACGCCCGAACGGATGGTGACGGGCAATGGACCATCGCCTGATGAAGCGTTTTTTGATGCTGTTGCTGATTGGCAAACGGCGTCGGTCTTTTCGGAACGCGAGCGTCTGGCCATCGAATTTGCCGAACGGTTTGCGGTTGAGCCTAAAGTGTTGAGCACAGATGAAGGCTTCTGGCAGCGGATGCACGATCATTTCAGCGATGGCGAAATTGTCGATCTGGCGCATTGTACGGCGGCATGGATGGGGCTGGGCCGCGTGGCGCATGTGCTGGGCTTTGATAGTGTGTGCCTTGTCATGCCTGCGCATGAACCTGCTGAATGATGCAATACGGTCAACAGCTTGGCAATCCCGGAACGCCGGTGGTGATAACCGGCGGCGCTTCGGGCATTGGCCTTGCCAGCGCCCATGCCTTGGCCGCCGTCGGGCGGGCCGTCGCGCTGTGGGACATAAACGCAGCAGCGGTTGAGGACATGGCTGCGCAGATTGCAGCGCTGCATGGGGTTAAGGCAATCGGCCTTGCGATCGATCTGCGTGATCCGCAGGCCATCATACCGGCCGCGTTGGCAACGCGCGCTGCGCTGGGCACAGTGGGCGGGATTGTCCACAGTGCGGGTACGGCCGTGCAAACCGGCATTGCAGGTGCAACGCCTGATGTGTTTGATGCAGGTATGGCTTTGCACGTCCGGGCGCTGCTGTCGTTGGCGCAGGCGTTTTCCGATGATCTGAAGGCCAATCCCGGTAGCGCGATTGTTGCGGTGGCGTCGATCAATGCGTGGTTCGGCAATGCCATGATCCCGATCTATAGCGCAGCAAAAGGTGCTGTGATTTCACTTGTCCGGTCAATGGCGGACGAATTGGGGCGCGATGGCATTCGCATCAACGCGATCAGTCCCGGAATGATCGACACGCCGATTCTGGGGGAAATGCGCGACGGGATGGAGCAGCTTTACGGTCCGCGCATTTTTGCGGGGCGGTTCGGCCAGCCTGAGGAAATCGGGCGGGTGGTGCGCTTCCTGCTTTCGCAGGAGGCGAGTTACATTACCGCAGCCGAGATCGTGGTGGATGGCGGGATAATGCATTCGCAGCGGCCATAGGCTGCGAAGATAATCCCGCACTTTCCTGTCGCATCAACCACGTGGTTCGCGGGGGAGGGCAAGGCCGCGTTCGGCGATGAGATTGCGCTGGATCTGGTTGGTGCCGCCATAGATGGTGTCAGCGCGGCTGTAGAGATACAAGTTGGGCAAGACGTCCCATTCATAAGTGCTGCCTTCGGCAATTTCGCCGGACTGGCCCAGGATGTCCATGCCCAGTTCGCCCAGAGCGCGGCGCCAGGTGGCCCACTGGATCTTGTAGGTAAGCGCGGCGCCATCGATTGCTGAATGGTCGGTCTTCGATAGCATGCGCAGCGCGCCATAGCGCATGAGATTGAGGCCGATTTGCGCGCTGGCGATACGTTGGCGGATGACGGGATCGGCCGCCCTGCCATTGGCTTTGGCGACGGCAATCAGTTCGTCCAGTTCGTTACGGAAGCCCATTTGCTGGCCGAGCGTGGAAACTCCGCGTTCAAACGCCAGCAGGCCCATCGCAATGCGCCAGCCATCGCCGGGTGCGCCGATCAGGCTGTTTTCGGGGCAGCGGGCATCGGTAAAAAACGTCTCGTTGAATTCGGCATCGCCATTGATCTGGCGGATCGGCCTGACTTCGATGCCGGGCTGGTTCAGCGGCATCATCAGAAAAGACAGGCCTTTTGGTCCGGCAGAGCCTTCGGTTGTGCGCGTTACGACGAAGATCCAGTCAGAAATGTGGGCAAGACTGGTCCAGATCTTCTGGCCATTGACCACCCATTCGCCATTTTCGACAACGCCTTTGGTGCGGACGCTGGCAAGGTCTGATCCGGCGCCCGGTTCTGAAAAGCCCTGACAGAAGATCGTCCGGCCTGCGGCGATATCGGGCAGGAAGCGGCGCTTTTGTTCGTCGGTGCCGAATGTCAGGATCGTGGGGCCGGCAAGTTCGATGCCGATGTGATTGATCCGGCCCGGTATTCCGGCGCGGGCATATTCTTCGGCAAAGATGACTTGCTGGGCAAGGCTGGCTGCGCGGCCACCCCATTCAACCGGCCAGCCGATGCAGCCCCAGCGGTTTTCACCAAGCTGTTGTTCCCATTCCCTGCGCCGTTCGGGCATGGCGGTCAGTTGGGTAACGCCCTTGATGTCGGCAAATTCGCCAGCCATCTGGCCATTCAGCCAATCGGCGCACTCGGCACGGAAGGCTTCATCCTGCGCGGAAAATCCAAGCTTCACGTGCGATCAACCCGGCATGTAGAGTTGGGCAGCCTTGCCGCCATCGACGGGAAGCGCGGTACCTGTGATGTAGCTTGCAGCATCGGACAGCATGAAGACGATGGCTTGCGCCAGTTCATCAGGATCACCGCCGCGTTGCATGGGGATGGCTTTGGTGGTGGCGTTGGCGGCTTCGGGGGCGTGGGATTCATAATCCTGCGTGGCCGCAGTCTGTACTTGGCCCGGGACAATGGCGTTGATGCGAATGCCCTGGGTGGCACCTTCCATCGCGGCGGCGGCCGTGAAGTGGACAAGGGCAGCCTTGGATGCCGAATAGCTGGCCATGTTGGGCATGGCGCGGATGCCGCAAGTGGAAGCGATGTTGACGATCGACCCGCGCTGGCGGCCTGCAAGATCCTGCTTGGCCATGACTTTCATCGCGGCCTTTGTGCCGATGAACACGGCATCTGCGTTGACCGCGAAATCCTGCCGCCAATGTTCAAGCGTCAGCTTGGCAATGGGGGCGTAATGGACGGACATGGCGTTGTTCACCAGCATGTCGAGCCTGCCGTGGCGCGCGGCGATGTCTTCGATCAGCGCAGTAAACGCGGCATCGTCGGACACGTCCAGCGTATGAACTTCGATATTGCCGATAACGGACAATTCAGCCCGCGCGGCTTCAAGCTTTTCGGCACGGCGCGCGCAGATGGCCACTGTTGCGCCGCGCTGTACCAGCAGGCGTGCGGTGGCAAGGCCGATGCCATCGCTGCCGCCGGTGACAAGCGCGACCTTGCCGATCATGTCCTGAACCATCTGCGAGTCTCCCACTGGATATTTGAACCGCATATGCCCACCAAGTGATCATGGTGTCAATGTTATGCGTAAAACTAGAGTGAGAATTATGCGTATGTGTGGATTTTTGAGCGGTGAGGTCCGGTGGTTGCGTCGAAAATGCGGGGGTTTATCAATCGTCGTCTTCAACAACCTCGGGTTTGGTGATCTTGGCCATGCGGGCGTTGTATTTGACGGTTTTGACCGCAATCGAGGTTTCGACGTGGTGCACGCCATCGACAGCGAGGATCTTGTCGGAGGCGAGTTCGACCAGAGCGTCAAGATCATCGATCAGGCACATGGCGGTAATGTTGAACTGGCCCATTGTGATGAGCACCGCGTTAACGCCAGGGATATCGGCAATGATCTGTGCAATCGGGCGGACGCGGTCAACATCAACCTGGACGTTGATAAAGGCGAGACGGGCGCGCTGTTCCAGCTGAAATCCGGTGATTGCGGTGAAGGCAATCAGGCCGTCTTGTTGCAAGCGTTTGATGCGGCCACGAACGGTGCCTTCGGTAACGCCAAGTTCAGCCGCGATCCGGCGGTTGGATACGCGGGCATCGCGGGAAAGCAGATCGACAAGCTGCGTGTCGAGTTGATCGAGTTGAGGTGCTGCCATGATACTTATGCCGCTCCGGTGGCTGAAGTGGTGCTCCGGCTTTCGATCGGGGCGACTTCGAAATTGTATTTGATGATATCAACGACGATGGCCGGGGTTAATGTGCGGATGCCGCGAACGCCCGACAGCTTGTCCAGCAGGAAACCGGACAAGTCATCAAAGTCATGCAAGGCAACCAGCATGTCGATGTCATAGCCGCCGGTGACCATGTGTGCGGCGACAACTTCGGGCAAGGCTGCCAATTCGTTGGCAACCTCGGAAGCGGGCCTGCCATCGACCGAGACCGAAATGCGCAACAGGACGTTGAAGCCGTGCGCGGAAAAATCGGACACAGCGACAACGCGCAACTGGTCGGCGTCTTCCATCCGGCGGATGCGCGTGGATACGGTTGTAGCGGTGAGGCCAAGTTTTTCGGCAATTTGCTGATTGTTGGCACGACCATTTGCGCGCAATTCGCGGATGATAGCCACATCGGTGGCGTCAAAACTAAAGACCTGGCTCATTCGACCTCACAAAACATGACAGATGCGGCGCTTGCAAGAGCACTTGCGGTTTTGGCTGTTCTGACCATCAACCATGCTTTTTGCCGTATTTTCAAAACAATCAGCAAGCGCGCAGCCGCTGACCGGACTGTAATACTCAACTGCTGACCTTGCGACATCACTTACTTTGCGCAGATTTGCTGTCAACACCGGCTAGTCATGGATTTTGAGCACGGATTGCAAGGACTTTTTACTCAACCCGGTAATTCGCGCCCTAATCTGCGGGTTGCGTGTTACTGCGGTTTGCTGGCCGGGCGGGAATAGCCTTGCTGCGTTTTTCACCGCCGAGCATGACCCAGACCGTCGCAATCAACACCATGCAATCAGTGCGCAGGCTGCGATTTTCGATGTACCACAGATCGAGATCGATCTTTTCGTCAAGCGTCAGAAGCGTGTTGCCATTGACTTGCGACCATCCCGTAAGACCCGGCGCAACCTGCCCGCGCATGACGCCGCGTTCGCCAAGGCCGGTGATTGTTTCAGGCAATAGCGGGCGCGGGCCGATAAAGGCGATGTCGCCTGTAGCGACATTCCAGAGGCCGGGAAGTTCATCCAGCCGCGAGCGGCGCAGGAACGTGCCTATTGCCGTCACCCGTTCATCATCAGGCAAAGGAACGCCGTTTGCGTCACGCAAATCCCGCATCGAACGGAATTTGACCATTTTGAAAGGATGGCCGCCTTTGCCCGACCGCATCTGGTGGAACAGGACCGGCCGGCCTTGCAAAACCAGCACGACCAGTCCCAGGATCAGCAGAAGCGGCATGCAGGCGATCAACAGGATGAGGCCGACAAGCCGCGCCAGGGTCCGGGTCATTTGCCTGCCTCAGGCAAAGCCGCACTGGATGCCGTTGCTTGCGCTTTGTTGATCAGATCCTGGATCATTTCGGCGTAAGTCATCGGGCGATAACCGGCCGAAACGAGCTTGTCGCAGTTGATGGCCGGAAAGCCGAAATCATGTTCGCCTTCATGTTCGACCTTTACCGCGCTGGACGGATGTTGCCCGGCAAAAGTGGCAAGATCTGCTGCCACATCCAGCAAGAGTCTGCGCTGTCCCGACGATACGTTCCAGACGCCCTCCAACTCCTGATCGACCGCAATCAGCAATGCTGCCACCACATCATCGACATGCACGAAATCGGCACCGAAAGAGCCGTGGCCTGCAATCATGACCTGTTCGCCTGCAACCAGACGGCGCGCGAAGTGATCAACGACGCTGCGTCCTGTGCCGACAACAGATGCAATCCTGAGCGTTGCAAAAGCGATACCGTGCTGGTGCGCCAACCCTGCGGTGGTCCATTCCTGCACCGCCTTTGATCCAAGATAAAGCGTGCGCGTGGTCGGCATGATCGGTGAAAGCTCGGTTGCTTCGGGCCGGTCGGGCGCATAGAAATTGGCGGTTGAGCCCAGTATCAGACGCCGCACTCCGGCGTTTTTCATGCTGGCGACCAAACCTTGGGTACCAAGGACATTAACCGCCCAGAGGCTTGTGGCGGTGTGATGGTCCGGGGCTTCGCCACAGATGACCGAAGCCAGATGAACAACAATGTCGACGCCCGCCAAAGCACCGGCAAAGGTATCCGGCGCAGCCAGATCAAACTGACGCCAGGACACACCTGCGGGCAGATCTTTGGGACATTGCCGTGAAAGCGCCACTACGGTGTAGCCGTGGGCGTTTGCGGCGCTGACCAGTCTGCTGCCGATGGCCCCACTGGCACCGGTGATAGCGATTGTTACGGCTGTCATTGCGATGCGCTTGGGATCAACGAAGCGGCTTCGATGAATTGCTCTTCGAGGAAACGCAGGACAACGCCCGGTCGGATCGCCGGTTGGGTGATGGGCTGACCTTCAAGAAGATAGCGCAAGGCAAGGTCGACTTCATTGAACCCGACCAGGGCGCGCATGGGCGTTGTTCCCGAAAAGCGCGCGTTGATTTCAAACAGTCGGCAACGGCCATCTGCGGCCTTGCGGAACTGGAAATTTGCAGGGCCATAGGGCTTCAAGGCACGGGCGACAGCGCGGACATATTCATCGCATTCGGGATAATCGCCCACGAAGGCGCGATATGTATTACCATCGCGAAGATCACGCCGCAGGACGATGGAGGCTTTGACCTCGTCTTCGAAGAACAGCACGCCAGCGGTAAATTCCTGATCGTCCGGTCCTGCCAGTTGCTGCACGACAAGGCCGGTGCGGCCTTGCAATGCCTGTTCCAGTTCAGCGTGATTGTGAACAAGCGAAACACCGACCGCGCGGGCACCCCGGCGCGGTTTCACGATCAGCGGAAATCCTGCGGTGGCAATCAGATTGTCCAACGCTGCGCGGTCTTCAGGCAGAACGGACAAGGGCATATCAAGCCCGTGGCTTTCCAGGAAGCGGGCGGTGGCGTATTTATCGTCGGCAATTTCAATGGTGGCAGGATCGCTGACCAATATGCGGGTGGCATATTTGCGCTCCCATTCGTGGCGGTGTTCCGCAAAAATGCCAAGTTCCACGTCAGTGCCGATCAGGACAATGTCGGGACGGACCTTGTCCAGAAGCGCCTCGATTGCCGCAGGGTAGGCTGGGTCATTGGCCATCGGCAGCAGTTCTGCCTGATCTGCCCAATAGAGCCCCAGCGAAAGCGGGTTGGGATCGGCAGCGATAATCTCGCACCGGGTCGTGGCCGACTGCAAGGATTTGATGATGCCCTGGCCAAGGACTGCGCCGGCGCCGGTTACAAGAACGCGTGTCATTTGAAATACCTGCAGAGCATATCGCGAGTTGCCTGTGTTAGTTCGGTGGTTTGCTGGATGGCTTGGCGATGCTCTTCCGGATTGAAGTCAACGCTGTGTGCCGTGATGGAAAGATCATCACGGTCAAGTTCTACCATCGACCATTGCGGCAAGGGATGTTCGGTGGAACGGGGTTGTCCGATCGAGCCTACGACATAGGCGCAGGCGGTGTCTGACACATATTGCATGGGGCGATGCAAATGGCCGAATATGCCCCAGCGATAGCCTTGCGATGCCAATGCCACGGCTGCCCTGTGCAGACGGACTTCGTCTGAAAGGTAGGTCCAGTCGCCGTAACCGAACGGGTTGGCATGGGCGAACAGTGCCTGACCAATCGCCCAGCTTTCCTGCCACTGAATATCGGCTGGCCATTGCGTTATCTGGCGCATCGTCCAATTGGCCGATTCCTGTATCCAATCGGGTATGGCATCGAAATAGGTGCGGTTCCCAAGCGTCATGTCAACGTAGAGTTGATCATGATTGCCGCCGACCAGAACCGCGCCATCGTTTGCCATGGCGTTGCGCGCAAGTTCCAGGCAGGCTTGCGGTTCAACGCCATAGGTCAGGAGATCACCCAGCAGGACAAGGTGATCGAAACCTTCACTGCGTGCGTCATCAAGCGCCTTGGCGAATGGCCGGGCAGCGCCATGGACGTCGCTGATGACCGCAATCCGCATATGGTTGACCAGAACTCTTGTAGATGACTTGGGGTAAAGACTTGGCGGGGCTTAAACGCGCTCAGTTATACTGCGCGCCATATTGGGGATGCTTGCCAAACATGCGCCGGATCCGGTCAATCGGCCGCCAATGCACAGGAACCGGTGGCCGGTAATAATCGGACGCATGCATGTAAAATTCGATGGAATCACCGTAGCGGCGACGGGCATGCTCTTCGTAATCAACCTGATTGAAGATAACGCCACGGACCTTTTCACGGCCCAGCATTTCCAGCGTCGCTGACATCTGGTCAATCGTGGTCAATCCCCAACGCGCAACCAGAATCGTGTCATCGGCAAATTCGCACATTGTGCGTGCGTCGCGCACGGCCAGTGTGGCCGGTGCGTTGATGATCACGAGATCATGGCGCAACTTCAGGTCGGCGATCAGCCGGTGGATGCGGCCGGAGGTGAGCAGGGCGGCTGGTTCCATGACAGGCGATGTTGCGCTGAGCAGGGTCAGACGCCGCAGATCAACGTCAGGCTCCACGTAATGTTCGGCAAGCGCAGTCTGGGTAGAGGCGGGCCCGCCGAGGCTTTTCAGATCAACTTCGCCGCGCAGCACATCGAGAAGTTCAGGCGCGTGCATTTCGCGGTGGATGCGTTGCAGAATGCTGGCTTTGCGCAAATCGAGATCAACGATGACGACTCGCTTGCCCATGACCATCGCGGCTGCTGCCAGGGTCAGTGCAACGACCGATTTTCCGTCACCGGGCAGGGGCGAGGTGATCAGCACCGACTGGGCCATGCCCGCCGGAGAGAGCGCACTGATTTCGACCAGGCTGGAACGGGCAACTTCGGCGTAAAGCGATTGCGGATCGCTGATGACGGGGCTTTCTTCGATCTTGTCGCTTACGCCGTCCGTCAGGATGGGGAGCATCCCGAAGGTTGGCAGGCCGAACAAACGGCGGATTTGCGACATCGTGCGCAGTTTGTCGTCAGTGATTTCCAGCGCGAAGACCAGCAGAAGACCCAGCAGCGCTGATGCAAACAACGCGATGATCGTCATTTTCAACGGTGTTGGCGAGAACGGATCATCGTCTGCGACTGCGGGCGATACGAGGGTGGAGGTAAGCCCGGCGACGAGCATTTCCGAGCGGACCTGCGAAATCCGTTGCGCGATTTCATTGTATGCCTTGGCGCTGGCCTCAGCTGCGCGATCAAGTTCTTCAAGCTGGACGGTGTTGGCGGTGTTGGCGCGGGCCTGACTGGTCAGGCGGCCAACGATGCCTTCAAGCTGGCCTGCGCGCGCAGCATCGCGGCTGGCTTCGCTGTTGGCCATCTGCGTCATGCGCGAGGCTTCGGCGCTGGCGACCTCGGTTGCGATCGATGCGGCGCGGGCGCGCTCGCTGCGGACATCGCGTCGCACTTCGGACAATTGCGAATTGAGCCGGACCATATCCGGGTGATTTGCTCCGTACATCGGCGACAGACGCGCAAATTCAGCTGAAAGTTCAGCCTCTTGACGCTCAAGCGACTGGAGTACGGGCGATGTTGCATTGGCTGTCGTGCCCATTTGCGCGGCGCGAGAAATGCCGGCACTTTGCGCCGCAGATCCTGCGCGCATGGCTTTTGCAGAAGCCGCTTCGGCAGCAATGCGGTTGATCTGTTCAAGATCATGCACAGTGCCGGAACCGACGAACATGTTGTTGGCCAGACGGAAATCGGCAAGGCTTTTTGCGGCCTCGGCGGCCTGCGTGGCGCGCTTGTCGCGCTCGGTTTCCAATGATTTCAGCAGGCCATTACGGCGATCGTTGTTCTTTTCCGTCTTCAGCTTGGCATTGGCCGGGGGATAGGCGTTGGCAACAATCGAGGCCACTTTGGGCGAGCGGGCAACGGCCGTGATTTCGATCAGATCCGATCCCTCTTCTGCCTGAACGGCGATCATGTCGCGAATGGCAGAGGTGGCAACGGCTATGCGGCGTTTGCGGGTTTCGTTGGGGCCGATATCTGTCCAGCGCAAGACGCGGTTCAGGTCTTCTTCCGGCAGGTCTTCGGCCACTTGTTCGGCCACGGCGCGCGAACGATAGACTTTGACTTCATTGGCAATGCGTTGGACGTTCTTGGCTTGGATATCGGCCTGATTGGTGCCGACGTCATCGATCAGTTCAACCTGCACGTTGGCGGTTGCGCTGTAGAGGCGCGGTGATGTGAGTTGCCAGATCAGTGTTGCAGCAGTGGTGAGGCCGATCACGACCAGCAGCATCGCGCGATGCCGCAAGATGACCCGAACAAAGTCCTTCAGGCCGAATTGCTCTGATGGCGCAGTTCCGAAAGCCTCGCCACGATCCAGAAATCCTGGAGTAATCGCGCCGGTGCCACGGTTCTCTTGTTGAACGAGGAGATTGGTCACATTACACTTCCACAAAGCCGCTGGCTGCCCGATTGCAAGCTGTCGGCAGGTTCATTTACAGTGAATCAATTACTAACGACAAAGGCCCTTTGGGTTCTGGCCGTCTTAGTCACATTATCCTTTAGGGTAGGATGGCCCTTCCGGATTGGATGACTTCGATAAACTGCCGTACAGTTTCAGGTGATGGGCAGCAGCGGTGCCAATCGAATATTCGTCTGCGCGGACCAGAGCGCCCTGCGAAAGGCGCGCATAAAGGCCGGTGTCATTGGCCAACGATTGAATGGCAGAGGCAAGGGCCTGAGGGTCTTCTGCTTCGAGCAAACCGGTTTGTCCGGCAATCACCAACTCTTTATTGCCGGCAACATCGGTCGCGACAATCGGCAGGGCCATGCGCATGGCCTCAAGCAGGGCGATGGGCATGCCTTCGTAACGCGATGTGTTGAGGTAAAGGTCTGCAGATTGCATGAGCGTGCGAACATCACTGCGCTCACCCAGAAACTGCACCTGGCCCTGCAAACCGGCTGCGGCCACGCTATCGCGCAACTTGCCAAGATCCGCGCCATTACCGGCTACCAGAAATTCAGGCAGCGGATCGATCAGGCCGCGATCCCGGACAGCCTGCGCAGTTGCGATCAGCAGCGGATAGTTCTTCTGGTCCGATATTGTCCCGACGCTGAGAATACGCAACGGGCTGGACGGGGCTGCCTTTGGCGCATCGCAAGCAAAGCCGCGCCCGGCAGCGTTGACGATCATCACGACGGGGCGGCGGACGTACTGGCCCAGAATTGTCTGAGTATCGCGGCTGATCGCCACATAAGCCGAAGCCACCCGATCAAACAGGCGGAACAGGGTGGGGGAAAAGCCCAGCACGCTGTTGTGGTGGGTAAGGACAACCGGTGCGCCCGATTTACCGGCCAGCATCATCAACAATGCCCGCGCGGTGTGGGCATGGATCACGTCGGGCCGGATTTTGCGAAGCGCGCGTCGCATGGCGACCGTTCCGGCAAGCAGTTTGCGCGAGGCGGGCAGGCCCAGTGACACAAACGTCCCGCCTGAATCCTCGATTTGCGCCTTCAGTCGTGCCTCGGCTTCTGGCGCATTGCCGAGCGTTGCAGCGTCACAAAGCGCAATAACCACGCTTTCATGGCCACTTGCGCTAAATTCCTGAGACAAGTTGGCAACAAGCGTTTCAGCCCCGCCAGATGTCAGGCTGGTTACGATTGAACAGATCCGCATCGCCCCTGACGCCCTTATTGCAGAAAGCCGGAGGCGTTCAAATGCTGTAGCCGCTGTGCGCCATGAGCTTTACCGCAGCCGGGGTTAGTCCATCACGCATCATGTTTTCGATCTTCAGAATGTCATCGGCGCCAAGGTTGTCCCCGTAACCGCCGACCTTACCCTTGCGCACGCGGCTGCTGTCATCGTTTTCAGCGTTATAGGCATGGCCGGGAATAGGTTTGGCCTTTTCGACTTTCTTCATGCGGTCAAACGCTGCGCCTGCAATGGCTTCGCGCAGGTATTCCTCGTGCACGGGGATTTTCAGGAAGCCGAGAAGCTGGCGGACAGTTGCTTCAGTGTTTTTGCTGAGGTCTTCATAGCTGATGACAAGAGCAGGAGAATTGACCAGTCCTGCTGCCCAACCGTTGTGGTAATCGATGATCGATTTGATGCCGAACTGGTGATCAACGATGAATTCCGGGATGGTGCCGCTGAAGCGCTTTTTGTGCTGGGTCTGGTGGAAATAGGCCGAAACGATCACGTCGCGCGGATCACGAACAAGCATGATGATCGGCTTTTGCGCAAAGAAACGCTGTTCATAGCTGCGGTGGCTGACCGCGATGAGCGGCAAGGTCGACCCGTCACCCGATGAAGTGAAGACCGGCAGTCCGCGCTTGCGGTCCAGATCAAAGTTCGGGAGAATTTCAAAAGTGGTCTGAAGATCAAGCTTGACGGGAACGGCATGTACCTTGGCCAGATAGATCGACAACAGGTATCGCAGCCAGGTCCGCCCGCTTTTGGGATAGGATACCAGAAAGGCATCAATATCCTTGACCCGCCGCGCCAACTGAAGATCGATCAAGGCACGACGGCCCTTGCGGACAGCAGCGCGTGCTTGCTGGATCGGCATGGTTATCATCATGCGATGTTCCTGACTTTGGTGGATGCGATCACTGATGCAATGAGGTTTTCCCACTGCTCTCCGATCCGTTCGGGCGCAAAACGCTGGGCCGCGCTGGCGGCGTTTGCACCAAGGCGGGCGCGCAAATCTGCATCGCCCATCATTTCTGACAAAGACTGCGCCAGTGCCTTGGCATCGCCATCAGGCACCAGAATGCCGTCCACGCCATTGCTGATCATATCAGCCGGGCCAAACGGACAATCAAACGATACGCATGGCAAGCCTGCGGCCATCGCTTCGCCCAGAACCAGACCCCAGCCTTCGTAGCGTGAGCTTAGAACGAACGCGTCTGCGGTTTCGATCCAGCTGCCGGGGCTGGGGGAAACGCCCGGCAATTCGATGCGGTCGGTCATGCCCAGACCGGCAATCTGCTGTTCCAGTTGAGGCCGTAGCGCGCCTTCACCCCAAATCCGCAAACGCCATTCCGGATGGCGGGGGGCGGTTGCGGCAAAGGCCGCGATCAGAAGATCAAACCCCTTTTGATCCGTCAATCGGCCAACAGCGGTAAGGACCCGATCCTTGTTCTGGTACAACGGTTTGACGTGCTGCCAATCGGCCATGTTCGGGATGACCCAGCCGCGCTTGCGCATGTTTTCGGGAAAAAACGCCAGCGCTCCCTTGGTCATCGTGACCAGACCATAGGCGCGCGCATAAGTGAACTGGCGCAGTTTGTCCCAAACGCGGTTGACGGTCTGGCGCTGGGGATTGTTCCGTTCCGAAACGATCACTGGGATGCCAAGCCCGCGCGCTGCAAGAACCGCGATGACATTTGTGCGGGTGAGAAAGCTGATGACCAGATCAGGGCGCCTTTCGCGCAAGAGCCCGCGCAATCCGACCACACGGCCAATGATCGAGCGGACGCCTTGAAGCTTGCTTTGCTTGCTTACGGGCACCCCGAGATAACGCACCGTAACGCGGGGGTCGCACGGGTAATAGGGTGTGCTGCCATCGGCTTCGCAGCTTGCGATGATGACGTCATAACCATTGGCAACGAGCCGGTTTGCATTGAATGTGACGACATGTTCCGAACCGCCTGCGGTCAGGCCGGGCAGGAAGAACAGGATGGTGCCGCGTGATTGCGCGCCAGCATCCGGGGAGGCGTAAGTGTTGGCGATGCCGGGCAGGCTCGTGGCGAGATGGTTTGTCATGTTACAGTTTACCCGGCAAAGCAGCATCGTTCTGCACCAAGGATGCGGCGCGGCTGCCCCGCCACCAGGCGAAATCCATTGCTACGGCAGTGAAGGCGGCAAAAGCGATGTGGCCGAAATTCGCACCAATCGCCCCGAAACGTGGCACCGCAAGCAGCGTGACAGCAAAGAACAGGGCGGTTGATATCAGGGCGGTAACAAGCACAAATCGCGGCTTGTTCATTGCCAGCAAAGCTGATCTTGACGGTGCCGCATGCATGATCAGAACCACCGCGAGGAGTTGCGTCAGCAACAGGGGATAGGCATCGGCAAAGTCGTCGCCGAACGCAAAACTGATCAGGAAATCACCGAAAAGCCAGACAGTTCCCAAGATCGTGAGGCCGACTGTAGCAAGGGCCAGTTGAACCCGGCCGACCATTTTGCGGAATGCTTCGAATTGGGCTCTTGCCCACATCTTGGCCATATCGGGATAAAGTACGGCCTGAACCATCGAGCCGACCTGTTGTGCGACTTTCGCGATCCGTTTGGCGATGTGATAGAACCCTGCGGCATTGGAGCCGGCAAACGCGCTTACCAGCAAAGTATCTGCCTCCTGAGTAAGCGTGCGCAGGGTGCTTGATAAATTGGTTGACCAGGCAAAACCCATGAAACCGGGAAATTTCGCACCAAGGCCCCGCACACTGGCGCGTAGCGGACTGGGGACATTCGTCTGGTGAAGTGAACGCAGGCCAAGGGCGAAAAATATCGTCGAATCAATTGCCTGAGCAATCGTCCAGATGATCACGAAGGCGAGAAGATCGAGCTTGAAAATCAGTGCCAGCGTCACAAAGCCAAGACGCAGGAGGCTGGCCAGCAACTGCACGTAGGCAATCGTGCGAAATTGCCCGTTGAGCCGCAAGGCTGCGGTCGGCATGCCCCGGATGTTCAGAGCAATGGCAACGGCATAGATTGCCACCAACGGCATATCGTTTGCCGACAAGTGAATGACCGGGCCAAGCAGATACCCCGCCGCGATAGTCAGTGCAGCTGACAATAGCGCGCTGCCGATATCCAGCAGCAGGCCATAGAGCATAAGTTCGCTCATCCTTGCCGGATCGCGCTCTACTTCGGGTTGGGCTGCGAATTTGATCAAGGGCTGCCACGATTCAAACCGCAGCAAGCGCTCGCTCAACCGGCCAATCGTGAGCACCAGTGCGAGGATGCCGTATGCTCCCGGACCGAGCGCACGGGCAGCAATCATGGTACTTACCGCCATTATGACAGCGTTGGCACCGCTCCCTGATAGCAAATGCGCAATGCTGTACAAGCGCGGGCGAAGAACTTCGCTTTTGGCCCAACTTCGGCGCATGGAGCCAATCGAGCGCGGGTTTCCGGTTGCGTTCATAGCCAGTTCTCACCACCGGGATT
>JADYXV010000158.1 GCA_020853995.1 Novosphingobium sp. | reverse complement strand
AGCGGGGCGGCGGCATTGGCCTGGACCGTGCCAAGTGCGGCAAGGGCAGCGGCATTGAATGCGATCAGCACCAGAGGCACCGCCACAAGCGCCAGACTGTGCAAGCTGTGGCCTGCGTTACGTCCGTTCTTCCCCATCGCCACGGTCAGCGCACCAAGCAAGGCGGTCAGCGCAAGACCGAGCGGCAGAAGCGCAAAGGCAACGCTGGTGGTGATCGACCAGCCCATGATTACCAGTACAATCAGCGCGATGATGGCAGGGGCGGGGCGCGACAAGCCTTTGCGACCAACCGGAGCGGTTGAGACGGTGCCCGACGAGCCGAGGAACAACCAGGCCTTGAACAGGCCGTGGGCAACCATGTGCCACAGCGCCGCGACATAAGCGCCCAGCGATATGGTGAGCAGCATGAAGCCCATCTGCGCAACTGTAGAAGCTGCCAGCGCGCCTTTCACATCGCTGCGCACCAGCATGATGGCACTGCCCACCAGCGCGGCGATGATGCCAGCGGCAAACAGGGCGTAACCAGCGACAGGAGCAGCTTCAAGCACCGTGGCAAAGCGTACCAGCAGGAAGCCGCCGGCATTGACAAATCCTGCGTGCATCAGCGCCGAAACCGGCGTTGGCGCGGCCAGCGAACCGATTAGCCAGCCCGAAAACGGCGGCGTTGCACAGCGCGCCATAGCGGCCAGGACCATCAGCAGCGCAGCGGCGAGCGTGGTGCCGGCAGCCATCGCGGGGATCGTGGCGGTGATTGCGGCAATGCTGGTTGATCCGGCGGCCAGTGCCAGCACGACAACCGCGCCGGTCAGGGCCAGATCGCTGATGGTAAAGGCAATTGTTGCTCGGCGGGCGGCGTCCTGCGCCTCGTCCCAGCCACCGACATGGCCGATCAACCCGACCATCATCCGGCCCGTCACAATCCAGCCAGCGGCCAGCAGCAGCGCATCAGCGGCAAAAGCCATCAGCAGCGTGCCCAGCGCCAACCCTGCGGCAAGGCGTGTAAAGGCGGCGCGGCGCGGATCGGCGCGCAATTGGCGACGGGCAAAGGCGATGACTACCAGCGTCACCAGCAAGCTGAGGCCCGCAAGCGCTGCGCCCGGCGTAGTCAGGGCAACATTGCCCCGAGCGCCACATCCGCGCGGGTGATCCTTTTAGCGGGTCTTTGGGAAATTGCGGTCTGGTACATGCTGTCCACCTTTCGTTGAGTGAGCAGGTGCAACATGGCTTGTGATTTGTGAAACGAATATCTGAAATATTGAACATTGCATTTGTAAATGATAGAAGCCTTGCCCATGGCCTTGCGAAACCTTGATATCGACTTGTTGCGCTGTTTCGTGACAATTGCCGATACCGGCAGTTTCACCCGTGCGGGTGAACGGCTGGGTCGCACGCAATCGGCCATATCGCTGCAATTGAAGCGGCTGGAAGAACAAGTGGGGCGGGGCCTTTTCCTGCGATCCCCGCGCAGCTTGTCGATGACGTTCGAAGGTGAGCGGCTGATCGGTCCGGCGCGACAGATCCTGCGCCTGCATGATGCTACGCTGGCCGAAATGTTCGAACCCGACATCGCCGGGTCAGTGCGGATCGGGGTGCCCGAAGATTTTGCCACGGCCCATTTGCCCGGCGTGCTGGCCGCCTTTGCCGAGGCGCATCCGCTGGTCGAACTCGAAGTGACCTGCGATCTGACACTCAATCTGGTTGAACGGTTCCACGCCGGAGATTTCGATCTGGCGCTGGTCAAACGCCAGCCCGCGCAAGAGCGGCAGGACGGGGTGCGGGTGTGGCGCGAACCGCTGGTTTGGGTGGCGCGCGACCGGCAGACCGTGGCAGACAAAGTGCGCTTGCCGCTGGTCGTTTCGCCTGAACCATGCGTCTATCGCAAACGCGCAACTGAGGCGCTCGATGCCATCGGACGGCCCTGGCGCATAGCCTATACCTCAACCAGCCTTGCGGGCAGCCTTTCAGCCGTGCGGGCAGGGCTGGGCATCACCGTGCTGCCGCTGGAAATGGTGCCACCCGGATTGATGGCGGTGGGCGGAGAGGCCGGACCCGACGTGGCCAGCCTGCCTCCGCTTTACGATACCGAAATCGCCTTGATCGAAGCGCCGGGCCTGTCAGATACCGCGCATCTGCTGGCGCAGCACATTATCGCGGCGTTGGAGCGGGGGGCCTGAGAATAGGGGCTGAGAACGGGTCCTGAAGATCAATTGCCCAGCGTGAAAGTCCGGGCCGGGGTCGGCTTGACGCAGCGCAGGCCGTCTTCGACCGGATTGGCGCAGCGCGCGTGCTGGGTGCGCAGGGCGGCAAGATGATGGCCCTTGGCGCGGTCCTGTGCGGTCAGATCTTCGGTGGTGATCCGCCAGCGCAGTTGCGCCTTGGCGCGGGGCGCGCAAACCGTGACGCCTTCGCCGGGCTGGCAGGCTTTTTCGAAGCGCGCTGTCTGCGGACCGTTGCTGGTGGCTAGCCGATAATCGTGATGTGTTTCAAGCGAATGCGGTGCCAGCGAGAGGGCGGCGGCGGTCAGCAGGCTTAACATGACTGGGGTGCCTTTCAGGCGAGAGTCAACGTATGTCAGCAATTGGTCTGGCAGGGCGCGCCGCCAGGGTAAAAGGCGCGCACTGCCAGTAATCCACGGGTGCCGGCAGTGGCTTTTCGCCATCGCTTTTCAGGCATCCGGTCCGTGGCACACCGCGCGCCGGGGGTCGGGGTCCAGAGGACGCGCGGCATGTTCTAAACCTCAGCGGAGACGGCGCGGATTGGCAGCGCGCCGCCCCCGGACAAGGGGGAAAGGCCGGGCCGTCCAGCATTGTCCATCTGGTCACACAGGGTGGCAGGATTGAACGGCTGGAACATGACCACTGCTGGGGGGCATCCTTTCTTGTCCCTTGCAAACCTTTGATGGCGTGGATTGTCGGTTGCGTCCAATCGAAAGAATAGGCATAAATCGATAGAAATTTTCTATCGGAGCGGCCGTGCCCACATTGCGACAACTTGAGTATTTCCTCAGTGTTGCCGAGCTGCGACATTTTGGCCGCGCAGCGCAGTCGTGCAACATTTCGCAACCAACGCTCAGTCATCAGTTGCGAACGCTGGAAGAGCGGCTGGGTACGATTCTGATCGATCGCGGATCAAGCCTGCCCGAATTGACCCCGGTGGGCCGCGAAATTGCCGAACGTGCCAAGCGCGTGATGCTGGAGATTCGCGATATCCGCGCGCTGGCCACCCGTTCGCGCAACCAGTTGGCCGGGATTGTCCGATTCGGGGTGACGCCCACGTTGGGTCCATATCTGATGCCCGCCATCATCGGCGCGCTTCACGCCGAACAACCGGACCTGCGGCTATATATCCGCGAAGGCATTCCCGCAGAGCAAGCGCGTGATCTGGTGGCAGGGCGGCTGGACATGCTTGTGGGGCCGCAGCCCATCGCGGGCGAGGATCTGGAAATCCTGCCCCTGTTCAACGAGCCGCTATCGGTGGTGGCGCCAGATCATCATCCGCTGGCCGCAAAGTCGCGACTGGAGTGCGCAGATCTGGCGGGCGCACGTTTTCTGACGCTGGACCACCGCCACCACTTTCACCAGATCGTGCAGAATGCCTGTGCGCAATTCGGTGCTGAAATCCTGCACGATTACGAAGGCACCAGCCTTGATTCCATTCACCAGATGGTGGGCAGCGGGGTTGGCCTTGCCATCCTGCCGGAACTCTATCTGCGTTCGGATGTGGGTGGCGAAGCGATGGTCGTTCGCCTGCCGGTCAGCGATTGGTCAAGCAGCCGCCAGATTGCTGCCGCCTGGCGCGCGCGATCGGCCAATGCGCAGGATTACCGCGCGCTGGCCGTGCGTATCCGCGATCAGGCGCGGGTCCTGCTGGCCTAGGGTCAGGACCCTAGGTCTTGACCCTAGAATTCGTCCCAATCGTCGCTGGCGACGGCCAGATTGCCGTAGGCCACAGGTGCTCGTGCAGCGACGGGTGCCTGGCGCGGTGCGGGGGTATAGACAGCCGCTGGGGCAGGGGAAGGAGCCGGCGCTGCATGCTGTGTAAACTGCCGGACATTATCGCCGATGCGGAACGCGCCAACGCTGGCTGACAGGGTATTGGCCTGTTGCGCAAGGCTGCGGGCGGCGGCAGCGGATTCTTCCACCATCGCGGCGTTCTGCTGCGTCATCTGGTCCATTTCGGCCACGGTCGCGGTCACATCGCGAAGCTGGGAGACTTGCTCGCCGGTCTTGTTGGCAACGTCGCTGATGAAGGTGTTGATTTCCGAAATGCGCGTGGACAATTCGACCAGCACTTCGCGGGTGCGCTCAACCGTGTTGACGCCTTGCGAAACTGTTGCGGAACTTGCGGTGACCAGCGTCTTGATATCGCGCGCCGCATCGGTGCAACGCTGGGCCAGCGCGCGCACTTCGGTGGCGACAACGGCAAAGCCCTTGCCCGCTTCACCGGCGCGCGCGGCTTCGACGCCCGCGTTCAGCGCCAGCAGGTTGGTCTGGAAGGCAATGCCATCAATCAGGCTGACAATGCGCGAGATTTCGCCGGACGAGCGTTCGATTTCCTGCATCGATGTGGTGGCCGATGCGGCAATATCCTGCCCTTCCTGCGCCCGGCCCACGGCACTGGCGACCGATTTGTTGGCATCGTGCGCTTGCGCCGCCGTGTTGGTCAGCGCTGCGGTTACGCCGCCCATCGCGTTTGAGGCGACTTGCAGGTTCGCCGCCTGCCGCTCGTTGCGCTGCGCCAGATCGGCCGAGGCAGCGTTGATCTCGTCACTGCCGCGCAGCACGTTTTCGGCCAGTTCGCGGATTTTGGACATGGTCGAAGATACCGTGGCAAGGCCGCGATTGAAATTGATCCGCAAGTCTTCATAAGCGCCAGGAAACGGTTCGCGGATTTCGGCCGTCAGATCGTTTTCGGCAAGCCGCGAGAGCGCGTGATTCATCTTTGCGATGATACGCTGCTGGGTATCCAGATCGGT
>JADYXV010000157.1 GCA_020853995.1 Novosphingobium sp. | reverse complement strand
GAGATAGGCGACCGTCGATACCAGTGCGACCATGAACTCTCCTGTCCGCTAAGGGTCATTGCTTAGGCGGGCGGCAGAGGGAAGCGATTGCGGCGCATTGCAGCCAAATCGGTGGCATCTGCCTGCGATACGAAAATTCATGCTTAACCCGGCTTAACTGCTTTCCTTGGCAATTCGGCAAGGCGGGTTGGCGGATTAACACTTCATGTTCCGCCGCCTGATCTTTCCTGCCCTTGCCGCCCTGCTGGCTTTCCAGCCGGCTTCGGCGCGCGAAGTGTTCACCCGCACATGGGTGGAAAACGGCGTCAAATGGACAGAGACGACCGTTGTCGAGGTGGAAGAGGCAGGGTCCGAACGTCTGGTTGGCCTGCACCAGCCGCCTGCGCGCAAGGGGCTGGCCAACTTCGGGCCGTTTACCGTGCTGGACGATACCCGCGCCGCGCTGGTGGCCGAGACGGACAGCTATTCGCCCGCCGATTTCCAGAAGATGCTGCGCGCCTATCCCGGCATCGCTGTGCTGGAAATGGCCGATTGTCCCGGTACCGTGGATGACTTCGCCAACTTGCGGCTGGGCCGGATGATCCGCGCGCACGGCATTGCAACGCATGTGCCCGATCACGGTTCTGTGCGTTCGGGCGCGGTAGAGTTGTTCCTTGCAGGAGCCACCCGCAGCGCTGCGCCGGACGCCGCGTTTGTGGTCCATTCATGGATTGATGAAAACGGGCGCGAACCCGATGACTTTGCCGCCAGCGATCCGGTCAACAAGGCTTACGTCAATTACTACCGCGAAATGGGCCTGACCGGAGACAATGCCGCAGCGTTCTATGCGTTGACCAATTCGGTACCGCATGAAGATGTGCTAATGCTCGGCACGGCCGATCTTGCAAAGTTTGCGGCGTTGAATTGACCCCACGGCGCCGACCTTAATGCGCCGCCCCCCACGATAGCCCCGTCCCGATCTCGACCCCCAAAGGCACTGTCAGCTTTACCGAAGGTTCTGCTGCTGTTGCCATTACGCGTTCGATTACGGGCCGCGCTGCATCGACATCGCCTGCGGGCAGTTCGAACACCAGTTCGTCGTGCACTTGCAGCAGCATCTTCACATGGCCCAGCCCTGCATCCTCAAGCGCAGGCATCATCCGGGCCATCGCGCGCTTGATGATATCGGCGCTGGTGCCCTGGATCGGCGCGTTGATGGCGGCGCGTTCGCTGCCCTGACGTTCGGCCTGATTCTTCGATCCGATGCGCGGGAACCACGTCTTGCGGCCAAACAGGGTTTCGGAATAACCAAGCTCGCGCACGCTCTCCAGCGTATCGTGGATATAGCGCTGGATGCCCGGGAAGCGCTCGAAATAGCGGTCGATCATCGCCTGCGCTTCATCGGCGGTCACGCCCAGCCGTCCGGCCAGACCCCAACGGCTGATGCCATAGAGGATGGCGAAGTTGATCGTCTTGGCGCGGCCGCGCGTATCGCGGTCCACCGTGCCGAACATCTCCATCGCGGTGCGCGAATGTATGTCCTCGCCCGCTTCGAACGCTTCTTTCAGCGCGGGCACATCGGCCATGTGCGCGGCAAGACGCAGTTCGATCTGGCTGTAGTCTGCCGCCAGCAGCACGTTTCCGGGTTCGGCCACAAAGGCATCGCGGATCTGACGGCCGATTTCGGTGCGGATCGGGATGTTCTGCAAATTGGGATCGTTGGACGACAAGCGCCCGGTCTGCGCTCCGACAAGGCTGTAGCTGGTGTGGACGCGGCCCGTATCAGGGTTGATCGCAGCTTGCAGCGCATCGGTATAGGTCGATTTCAGCTTGGACAATTGCCGCCATTCCAGCACCAGCGTGGCAACGCTCGCGCCTTGCGCTGCAAGGCCTTCCAGCACCGACTGGTCGGTGGAATATTGGCCGGTCTTGCCCTTCTTGCCGCCCTTGTAGCCCAGCCTTTCAAACAGCACTTCGCCCAGCTGCTTGGGGCTGCCGATCGAGAAGGTTATGTTGGCCTCTTTGTGGATCACGCCTTCGAGCCGCGCGATCTGCGTCGCGAATTCGGCGGAGAGGCCTGCCAGACGTTCACGATCCACCTTTATGCCGTTGCGCTCCATCATGGCGACAACGGGCACCAGCGGGCGGTCAACGCGGGTGTAAACGCGGGTGCCGCCCTCTTCGGCCAAGCGGGGGCTGAACAGGCGGTGCAGCCGCCAGGTGACATCTGCCTCTTCTGCGGCATAGCGGGTGGCGTCGGGCAGGGGTACTTCGGCAAAGGAGATAGCCTTTTTGCCGCTGCCGCAAAGGTCTTTGAACGTCATCGTGGCGTGGCCAAGGTGTCGGTCGGACAATTCGTCCATACCGTGCCCGGCCATGCCCACCTCGCCGCGCCCCGCATCAAGGCAGAAGCTCATCACCATCGTATCGTCGATGGGTGCAACTGCGATGCCGTGGCGGGCGAGCACGTTGAGATCATATTTGATGTTCTGCCCGACTTTCAGCACCGCATCGCTTTCCAGCAGCGGTTTGAGCAGCGCGAGGGCGGCGGCCTTGTCCACCTGCAGGGGCTTTTCGGCGAACATATCGGTCCCGCCGTGGCCCAGCGGGATATAACAGGCCTGATTGGGGCCGGTTGCAAGGCTGACCCCGACAAGATCTGCGCGCATTGCATCGAGAGCGCTGGTTTCGGTATCCACCGCCACCACCCGCGCAGCAAAGGCGCGCGCGATCCACTGTTCCAGATCCTCGATTGTCTGGACGCAAGAGTATGATTCGCGATCAATCGCAGGCCATGCGGGCAGGGGGCGCACCGTGCCGACAGGAGTGGCAGGCGCGGCGGTATTGTCTGCCTTGGCGGGGTTCAGCTGCGTTTTGGGGCCAGGGCTGCCCTGTCCGCCATCCAGCCGCCGCAGCAGGCTGGTAAAGCCGTGCTCGGTCAGGAACGCGGCCAACGGATCACGCGGGATCTGGCCCAGCTTGAAATCCTCCAGCGCTACAGGAAGCGGGCAGTCCTCTTTCAACTGGACCAGCACGCGTGAAAGGCGGGCCATGTCGGCCTGCTCGATCAGGCTCTCGCGCAGCTTGCTTGGCTTCATT
>JADYXV010000156.1 GCA_020853995.1 Novosphingobium sp. | reverse complement strand
GATGGCGCGCAAGATTATCGTGGGCGACGCCAAGTCATGCCCGGTAACCGCATGGGCACGCAGAGCGCCAATCGCGAAAGTCTTGGCGATTTCTATCTCTATCCCATCGCGGGCCGCACGACTGTGGCCAATGCCCAACAAAAGCAGGTGAGCTTTCTTGATGTGGCAGGCGCGCCTGCATCAAAGGCCTATCACTTCCGCAATGGTTGGCTTTCCAGCCAGACCGAGCCACAAAGCGCTGATACGGTGCTGCGTTTTTCCTCATCGAAAGAGGCGGGGCTGGGCGATGCGCTGCCTGCGGGCACGGTGCGCGTGTACATGCGCGATGCGCGCGGGCAGCCGCAGTTCATTGGCGAGAACTCCATCGGCCACACCCCGATGGGATCAAGCCTTGCGCTGAAAACGGGCGAGGCGTTCGATGTGAAAGTGCAGCCGGTGCTGGAAAAGCGTGACCGGATTGATAGCGGGGAATGGGAGCGCACTGCACGTTATCGTGTTTCCTCGCCGGGCAAGGTCCCCACCGAGGTGACGGTCGAGACCGAAAAAGTGTTCTGGCGCACGACGATGACGTACAAGGTGACCAACGCCAAGGCGACGCCGGTGACAGTGGAAGTGGTGCAGGGCGGGCTGGACAATTGGTGGCATGATACGCGGGTACCGGTGGAGAGCATCAAAGGTGAACAACGCTCTGCCGATGAGCGTGCGTGGGCGGTGCCGGTTTCCGCCAATGGCGAGACGACGCTGACCGTCCAGTTTGATTCGCGTTACTAAGGCGCAGGCTATGCGCCGCTTTCTGTTCTTGTCGCTGCTGGCAAGCGCGCCTGCCTTTGCGCACGGTGTGGTGACATCTGCTGCGCCTGATGGCGTGTCGGTCAGCGTTTATCGCTCGCCTGATCGCAGCAGTGATACCGCGATGAACCTGAACTGGTTGGAGGGTTATGCGCTGATCACCGAAAAGCGGACGGTGGATATTCCGGCGGGCAAGGCGACGATCCGGTTTGAGGGCGTGGCGGCGGGGCTTTTTCCCGAAAGCGCTATCGTTACTGGCCTGCCATCGGGCGTGCGGGAAAAGAACCTCGATGCCGATTTGCTATCGCCGCGCAGCCTGTATGCGCGGATGTTCGGACGGCCTGTGACATTGCGCCGCACTTTGCCGGGTTCGGGCGAGGTGCGCGAAGAGCGCGCGGTGATCCGATCCGGCGTGAATGGCGCGGCGATTTTGCAGACGGCAGCGGGTTTTGAAGTGGCCACGTGCGGTGGGCTTCGGGATGAACTGATCTATCCAGAAGCGCCCAAGGATTTGTCCGCGCGGCCCACACTTTCGATTGAGACGGAGGCGGCTGAGGCGCATCGGGCGACGGTGTCGTTATCATACCTTGCGTGGGGATTTGATTGGCAGACCAATTATGTGGTCACCATGAATGCAGATGGCCGCACGGCGGATGTGTCGGCCTGGGTAACGCTGGCGAGCAGTGATTCCACCAGCTTTGCCGCTGCCGAAACGGCGGTGATTGCGGGCGAAGTGAACCGCGAGGATACGGGCAGGGGTGCTGTGCCAACGGGTGGGTCTTTGGTGTTGCAGTGTTCGCTATCGTCAATGGTGCCGCCTCCAATGATTGCTCCGGCACCGCCGAGGGCGCCGATGCCGGTGATGATGGAGTCAGCTGACATCGTTGTCTCAGCTATGGCCATGAGAGGCCAAGCCAAGATGAATGCGCCAGTCACGGTCCAGCAAGAAGGCTTGGGCGATCTTAAGCTTTACCGCGTGCCGGTGCCGGTGACGGTGGCGGCCAATGCGCAAAAGCAGGTAGCGCTGGCACAGAAGAGCGGCGTGAAGATGGAGGCGCTTTACCGCGCCGAGGTGTGGGAGGACAGCGCCGATGCGGTCCGCCAGATGCTGCGCACTCGAAATCGCAAGGAAGAAGGCCTGGGCCTGCCGCTGCCGGGCGGGCCAGTGACCGTGTTTGAACCGCAGGGCGATGCGGTGCTGCTATCGGGTGAAGGGGGCCTTGCCGACCGCGCGGTGGGCGAGGATGTGGAAATCATGTTGGCCAATGCCACCCAAGTGACGCTGGAGGCGGAAGTCAGCAACAACGCTTTACGCGCGCAAACCGTGCGACTGACCGCGCGCAATGCCCGCGCTGTGCCGGTGCAGTTCGAGGCGCGGATCGCCACGGGTACGGGGACACAGATCAACGGCGCAAAGATCGCCCGCTCTGGCGGCAAGGTAACGCGCAAGGATGGCCGCACGATCTGGGCGGTGACGATCCCCGCCAATGGCAAGGTTTCGTGGGACTATACGCTGGTGCGGCCGCGATAGGGTTGTAGCGGCCTTCGGCCGGTCAGATTATCAGGGCTGCGCCTTCAACTTCGGCAAAATACTGCGCCATTGCATCGCATGCTTTATCAGACATGGTTACAAAGGCGCGGCGACGGTCTGTGTCATCCTCTGCCCGGCAGAACAGGCCCATATCGGTCATCTGGCTGATCCAGCGCAACGCCGTGGTGGGGGGGACGCCGGAGGCAAGGCACAGCGAGGTGACCGAAACGCGTTTGTGTTCAACCCGCGCGGCGGTGAGATCAAGCAGCATGTCCCATGCCGGATCGGCAAACAGATCACTTTGGAAAAAGCGTCCACGTAGCTGGCGCTGGCGAATGATCTTGCGCACCAGACGGGGATCGGGAAGCGCAGGACGTGTCTTGCGCGTTAGCCGTGGCGCCGCCGGATCGCGCAGGCCATCACCATCGAAACTGAACGCCGATGCCTTTACAACTGCTGCATCGTCTGCGGGGCTGGACAGCGTTTCAAGTTGTTGCGCGATTTGCGAGACCTGTTCGGTCAACCGCAAAAGCGACATCCGATCATGGTCGGACAATTCACGCACCCGCGCACCTTCGGCGTTGAGCAGGCGTCCAAGGGCAATGACGCGATCCGCGCGGCTGGGGCTTACCAGGATTTGCGCGGCAGATTGGTCAAGACAGCCGAACACATCGTCGAGCGAACCCATGCTTGTAGAGACGACCAGTTGCGTACCCGAACGGGCGGCGCGCATGTCAAGATGGGCAAGAGCGGCCAGTTGTGCGCCTTCGATAACCGGACAATCAACCAGCACGAGATCACCCAGCGGTTGTTCTGCATCGCCCAGCAAGGTTTGCAATTCTGAAGTGCGGGTAACGCGCAGGCCCGCGGCTGCGGCATCTTCGGCCATTTCAGTGCGCAGATAAGCCCGATCGGAAAAGATTGCGACAGCCATTGGAGACTTTGGCTGCAACAGCGCCACATCATCGGCAAGGTAATCGAACTGTGCAGCGGCCTGGCCCATCATCATGTTCCTTAAGCGTTTCTACTTATGTGAACATGTGTGGAACAAAATAAGATCAGGTCAAGATCAGTTACCGCTATTTTGGTTCAATTGACAATTTCTATTGGTGTACCGTCACCGACAAGTGACCATAGTTCTTCGATTTCTTCGTTGGACAAGGCAATGCAACCGTCGGTCCAATCACCCGGCATTCGCCCGATGCGCAGCGCATTTGGTTGCCCATGAATAAAGATATCACCGCCGGGTGAACGCCCTTGCGACTCGGCAAAAGCGCGATCCCTGGCGTTGGGGTAGGAGATGTGCAGCGACAGATGATAGGCGCTGGCAGGGTTGCCAAAGTCGATCACATAGCGCCCCTCTGGCGTGCGCTCGTCGCCTTCGAACTGTTTGTGCCCGAAAGGTGCATCGCCAAGCTGGATGCCTTCGTAATTCCGCAGGATTGCGCCATTCCGGCCAAGCAGGATCAGGCGGCGCGCGGCTTTCTCCACACGAATGCTAACGATGTCTTCTGCGCGAATATCGCTTGCCCGCGCGGGCGCAGCGCCTTTTGGCCACAGCCCGAAGCCCAGAAACGCCGCTGCGCCGCCTCCCACTATCAGAAGAAGGTGGCGGCGCGCGAACATGTCAGTCTACGAAAGGATCGCGGACGAGGATCGTGTCTTCGCGTTCCGGGCTGGTGGATACCAGCGCTACCGGAGTTTCGATCAATTCCTGCACGCGCTGGATGTACTTGATGGCTTGCGCAGGCAGGTCAGCCCATGATCGCGCGCCAGCAGTTGTGCCTTCCCAGCCGTCCATTTCTTCGTAAATCGGTTCAACCTCGGCCTGATCGGCAGCGTGGCTGGGGAAGTAATCGAGCACTGTTCCGCGCAGACGGTATCCGGTGCAGATCTTCACCTTTTCCATGCCGTCCAGCACGTCGACTTTGGTCAGCGCAATGCCGGTAACGCCCGAAATGGCACACGATTGGCGCACCAGAACAGCATCGAACCAGCCGCAGCGGCGCTTACGCCCTGTGACGGTGCCAAATTCGTGACCACGTTCGCCCAAGCGCTGCCCGACAGCATCTTCCAGTTCGGTAGGGAACGGGCCTGAGCCGACGCGGGTGGTGTAAGCCTTTACGATCCCCAGAACAAAGCCGGTGGCGTTGGGGCCAAGGCCCGAGCCGGAAGCCGCAGTGCCCGATACGGTGTTGGACGAGGTGACGAACGGATAGGTGCCGTGATCAACATCGAGCAGCACGCCCTGTGCGCCTTCGAACAGGATGCGCGCGCCAGCCTTGCGCACCTGATTGAGGCGCTTCCACACCGGCTGGGCAAATTGCAGCACGTAAGGGGCGATTTCGCTCAATTCGGCGATCAGGGCCGCACGATCAACCGGCGGCTGGCCGAAGCCTGCGCGCAAGGCGTCGTGATGGGCACAAAGGCGGTCAAGCTGGGCGTCCATCTTGTCCAGATGCGCCAGATCGCACACGCGGATGGCGCGGCGGCCGACTTTGTCTTCATAGGCAGGGCCAATGCCGCGCCCGGTGGTGCCGATCTTGCCCGAACCGGCGGCGGTTTCACGCAGGCCGTCCAGATCGCGGTGTAGCGGCAGGATCAGCGGGCAGTTGTCGGCAATTGCAAAGTTATCGGCGTTGATTTCCACGCCCTGCGCGGTCAGCTTTTCGATTTCGGCCTTGAGCGCCCACGGATCGAGCACCACGCCATTGCCGATGATCGAAAGCGTGCCGGTGACGATGCCCGATGGCAGCAGGGACAG
>JADYXV010000155.1 GCA_020853995.1 Novosphingobium sp. | reverse complement strand
GGCTGGTTCGATCTTGGCGTTGCCCGCGTTGTCATGGGCACGGCTGCCTTGAAAGACCCGCAGTTCGTCAAGGACATGGCCAAAGAGTTTCCGGGCGGCATCGTGGTGGCGGTTGACGCGCGCGATGGCATGGTCGCAACCGAGGGCTGGGCCGACGTGTCTGACGTCTCGGTAGTCGATCTTGCCCGCCGGTTCGAGGATGCCGGCGTTGCCAGCCTGTTGTTCACCGACATTGGGCGCGATGGCCTGCTGAAGGGCGTGAATATCGATGCAACGGTAGAACTTGCGCGCCGCGTGGACATTCCGGTGATCGCGAGCGGCGGCGTGAAAGGCATTGACGACATTCGCATGCTGAAGATTCACGAAGTCGATGGCATCGAAGGCGTGATTACCGGCCGTGCCTTGTTCGAAGGGCGGCTCGATCTGGCCGCCGCGATTGCGATGGCGGAAGCGTGAAATGACCGTCCGCGTCCGTGTGATTCCCTGCCTCGATGTCCGCGATGGCCGCGTGGTCAAAGGCGTGAACTTCGTCGATTTGCGCGACGCGGGCGATCCGGTGGAGCAGGCGCGGGCTTATGACAAGGCCGGGGCTGACGAACTTTGCTTCCTTGATATCTCGGCGACGCACGAAGGGCGCGGCACACTGCTCGATGTGGTTGCCCGCACGGCAGAGGTTTGCTTCATGCCGCTGACCGTCGGTGGCGGGGTTCGCGCAGTTGAGGATGCGCGGGCGTTGTTGCTGGCTGGCGCTGACAAGGTTGCGGTCAATTCCGCCGCTGTTGCCCGGCCAGAACTGGTGCGCGACATTGCCGAGAAGTTTGGCGCACAATGCGTGGTCGGCTCGGTCGATGCGCGGCGTGTGGGGCCGGGGAAGTGGGAAATATTCACGCACGGCGGGCGCAAGGGCACCGGGATCGATGCACTGGCCCATGCGGTGAAACTCGCTGAACTTGGCGCAGGCGAACTGCTGGTTACGTCGATGGACGGGGATGGCACGCAAAAGGGCTATGACCTTGAATTGACGCGCGCGATTGCCGATGCCGTGCCGGTTCCGGTGATCGCCAGTGGCGGCGTGGGGACGCTTGACCATCTGGTGGCGGGCGTCACGCAGGGCCATGCCAGCGCGGTGCTGGCCGCTTCGATCTTCCACTTCGGCACGCATTCCATTGCGCAGGCCCATGCCGCCTTGCGCGCAGCGGGATTGCCCGCGCGTTCGTAACTGCCGCACACGTCCCGTAATGGGTCATTAACTATTGTACATAGGGGCTTATACCGAATCACGCCGTCTGGCAGGGAAATTGGCGAACCATGCAGGTTTGCCAAGACAGGTCGTTCAATAGTGCTCCGCATTTTGCTTGCCATAATTGCCGCTTTAGCCATCGCATTTCCGGCTTTGGCGCAAACTGCCGGCATTTCCATTCCGGAACCCAGTGATGGCGCATTGTTTGCCATCGGTGTGGTTGGTCTGGTGGTGGGCAGGCAAGTTGCGCGCAAGCGAAAGTAACCGCTGCCCGTTGAAGCGCGAACGGCTTGACCAGCGCGCGAAGGCAATCCATGCCGAAACTCATGGAACATGCTACCGGACATGGCGATATTCTCGCCCGGCTTGAAGCCACGATTGCGCAGCGGCGTTTGGGTGATCCCACCGCAAGCTATGTCGCAAAGCTCAACGCCAAAGGCATTGCCAAAATCGCGCAAAAAGTGGGCGAAGAGGGCACCGAGACAGTGATCGCCGCGCTTGCCGGGGATAGGACAGAATTGGTCGGGGAAGCTGCCGATCTGATCTTTCATCTGATGGTGCTGCTATCGGCCAAGGATGTTCCTCTGGCCGAGGTACTGGCGGAATTGCAACGCCGCGAAGGCACATCGGGCATTGTGGAAAAGGCCAGCAGGAGCAATTGAACCATGGCTGTTGACGCGACGCAACCTTATGACGACCAGAACATTTTTGCGAAGATCCTGCGCGGGGAAATCCCCAACAAGACCGTGTATCAGGACGAATTCGCGCTGGCGTTTCACGATATCAACCCGCAGGCGCCAACCCACGTTCTGGTGATCCCCAAGGGTGCCTATGTCAGCTGGGATGATTTCTCGGCCAAGGCAAGCGACGCCGAAATCGCAGGGTTCGTCCGCGCTGTGGGCTTGGTCGCGCGGCAGATGGGGCTGGTGGAACCCGGCTATCGTCTGCTTGCCAATACGGGCACCAATAGCCACCAGGAAGTGCCGCACCTGCACGTTCATTTGTTTGCAGGACAGCCGCTCGGCCCCATGCTGGTGCGTTGAAACGAATTTTCATGCAAGTAAGACGTTAACCAACCCTGGCCCTACGAGTCTTCGCGAGGGTAGAGTCGCTCGCGAATGACTTTACACCAGCCTCCTTCCGGCCGTTTTGACGGCAACCAGCACTTGTTTGCTGTCCGTGTCTATTTTGAAGACACGGACCTTTCGGGCGTTGTCTATCATGCCAATTACTTGCGCTGGTTCGAACGCGCCCGGTCAGACATGCTTCGCTTGCTCGGGATAGACCAGCGTGCCGCCCACGAGGCGGGCGAGGGCGCCTATGCTGTCAGCGCGCTTGATTTGCGGTACTTGCGTCCGGCCAAGCTGGACGATGCTGTGCTGATACGCAGCCACGTTGTTGAACTTTCCCCTGCATCCTGCCGCATCGTGCAGCGTGCGTTCAGGGACGAAACGCTTTTGTGCGAAGCCAGAGTGCGGGTGGCATTCGTCGCTCCAAATGGTCGCCCACGTCGCCAGCCACGCGAATGGGTGGCTGCATTTCAAACTATAGTTAGCCAAGTTGAAGGACCTGACACCCCATGACGTTTGCGTTGTTAAGCCAAGGCGTTTCCTTCGCGCCGACCTCCCTCAATCCGCTTCAGTTGTTTCTTGACGCGGATTACGTCGTACAAGCTGTCATGGCCGGAATGGTGCTGGCCAGCGTGTGGGTGTGGACGATCATCATCAGCTTCTCGCTGAAAATGGGCAGCGTTCAGCGCAATTGCGACAAGTATGAACGCGAGTTCTGGGAAGCGCGCGACATTGACCAGTTTCAGAAAGAGAACAAAAGCCGCGACTTGCCATCCGCGCGCGTCGTGAATGCCGCTTTGGCAGAATGGCGGCGTTCCACATCGGGCAAGGCAATTGACCGCGAAGGCACACGCCAGCGTTTGACGACTGCATTCGAAGGCGCGGTGGTCACGGAAACCGACGCACTTGCCAGCCGGCTGAACTTTCTTGCCACGGTCGGCTCTGTCGCGCCCTTCGTTGGCCTGTTCGGTACGGTGTGGGGCATCATGGACAGTTTCTTCAACATTGGCGCGCAGCAGAACTCCTCGCTCGCCGTGGTGGCACCCGGCATCTCGGAGGCGCTGTTTGCAACGGCTATCGGTCTGTTCGCTGCTATTCCCGCCGTTATCGCCTACAATCGCTTTTCCCATCGCGTAAACCGCTTTGAATCACGCATGTACCGTTTTGCGGACCGCTTCCACGCCTCGCTCAGCCGCGAACTGGAGGCCTGAGCGATGGCGATGTCAGTGGGTTCCGGAGGGAGTGGTAGAGGTCGCGGGCGGCGTGGTCGTGGCGGGCGCGCTGCGATGAGTGAGATAAACGTTACTCCGTTCGTCGACGTCATGCTGGTATTGTTGATCATCTTCATGGTCACCGCGCCGATGCTGGCTTCCGGCGTGCCGGTTGACCTGCCGGACAGCAAAGCCGACCCGCTGGACCAGCAGGAAAACCAGATCACTGTTTCTCTGGATGCGCAGGGGGCGGTTTTTCTTGATGACGAACAATTGGCACCTGGCGAATTGACTGACCGGCTTGCCGGACTTGGTGGCAAGGCCAAACCCCCGTTGGTAACTTTGCGGGCCGATCGCGTGCTTGATTGGGGGCGCGTTGCAGCCGTGATGGGGGAACTGAACGCAGCCGGGTTCAAGTCTATCTCGCTGGTCACCAACAGTTCAGCCGCGCCGCAATAAGTTGGCTTTGATGCGCGATACTTCCGCAGGCAGACTGACGTGGCAGGAAGGTGCCGGGCTGACGATTGCCGCAGTGGCGCATATCGCGCTGCTTGTCGCCTTTTCGCTCGCGCCTCCGGGCAAGAAAATCCAACCCGCACCACAGCCTATCGAAATCACCTTTTCCGATGAAATTTCGGACCAATCGACCTCGCCCGATCCGGCAGCACAAGCGGCACCCGATGTCGCGCCGCAACTGGGAGAGGCACCGTCCGAACCTGAGGCGGTTCAGGAACCGGTGCCTGCGCCGCCACAACCTGCGCCGCAAAAGCCGCAACCTGTTGCGCCAAAGCCGGTTCCCCAGCCCCAGCCGCCCCGTCCTTTGCCCAGCAAACCTGCGGTCAAGCCGCAGCCCGCACCGGCACGTGCAGTTCCGGCCAAGCCTATGCCAAAGCCTTCACCGGCAAAGCCGGCAGCGGCAAAGCCTGTCGCCAAAGCAGCCGATCCTGCACCGCGCCGACGCCCCGATGCGCCCAGTGGCGCAAGCCGGATCGGTTCGGACTTCCTCAAGGGCGTTCCGGCCGCCAGCACGCCGGGCACGGCCAAAACGCCGCCTGCCGCAACTGCGGGACCGGATGTGAGATCTTCGCTTGCCAGTTCCCTTGCACGACAGATCAAGGCGCACTGGGCCGGACCGCAAGGTGTCGATGTCGACAAGCTGGTCACAGTGCTGGCTTGGGAGCTCAATAAAGATGGCAGTCTTGCCGGACGACCACGGTTGGTGAGCCAGACCGGGATCACCCCGGCGAACGAAGCTCAGGCCAAGCGCCACGTTGAGCTTGCAATCCGTGCAGTTCAGCTTGCCGCCCCTTTTGATTTGCCGACGGAATATTACAGCAACTGGAAGCGGATATCTGCGTTTCGGTTCGACAAGAGGTTGTCCCAATGAAGTTGCGTTATCTTTTCCTGTACGCGGGACTTTTGTTGGTTCCGGCGATGGTGGTGGCCCAACAGGCTGTGGTGCCCGCTTCCAAGGTGGCCAAGGCCGGGCCGGAAGATGAGGGATTGACCGGTTCTGTGACTGACGAAAGTGAGTGGCAGGACCTAGGTATTGCCATCCCAGCGTTTCCGACAAACGCCAGCGTCGGTACTGCGGCCGAAGGTGGCACTACCGAAGCACTAGGCCGTAATGTTGCGCGGGTGGTGTTCAATGATCTGAAAAACAACGGATTGTTCAAGCCGGTTGGCCCGGATGCCTTGCCCGCGATCGAACTGGCGCAAGTATCTGCGCCAGCATTTGATGGTTGGCGCGGACGTTCGGCGGAAATGCTGGTGCAGGGCTTTGTGAAGGCCAATGACGATGGCCGCCTGACCGTGGGCTGCTATCTGTATGACGTGGCGCTGGGCAGCGAACTGGCGCGGCAGGGGTATGTAGTAAAGCCTGAAGAATGGCGGCGCGCGGCACACAAGTGCGCCGACATGGTCTATTCGCGCCTGTCCGGAGAAAGTCCGTTCTTTGACAGCAAGATTGCCTATATCGCGGAAACCGGCCCCAAAGACCGTCGCCGCAAGCAATTGGCGATCATGGATTCGGATGGTGCAAACCATCGCTTTATCACCAATGGACAGGCCACGGCGCTGACGCCCCGCTATTCGCCCGATTACAGCCAGATCGTCTACCTCAGCTATCTGAACGGTGCGCCGCGCATCTATATCTATAATATCGGGACCGGTCAGCAGAGGCTGGTGACTTCCAGCAATAACCCCACATTTTCACCGCGCTGGTCGCCCGACGGGAAATATATCCTCTATTCGATGGCCATCGCCGGAAACACCGACATTTACAGGATTTCGGTGCACGGTGGGCAACCGGTCAAGTTGACCGATTCGCCGGGACTGGATGTTGGCGGGTCCTATTCGCCCGACGGAAGCAAGATCGTGTTTGAAAGCGACCGGTCAGGCGGACAGCAGATTTACGTGATGAACGCTGATGGATCGAACCAGAAGCGTATCAGCTTTTTTGGCGGGCGCGCGGCAACACCGGAATGGTCACCGCGCGGGGACCAGATTGCCTTCACGCACATTGCGGGCAACTTCCGCATCGCTGTCACTACGCCATCTGGTGGCGATATGCGTTTCCTGACAGACAGTTGGCAGGATGAAGCGCCGACATGGTCACCCAACGGACGCATTGTGCAGTTTTTCCGAACCCAGCGTGGCAACGGCAAGACCGGCGTGTGGCAGGTGGATTTGACCGGCCGTAACGAGCGGAAACTGAATACCCCTGTTGATGGTTCTGATCCATCATGGGGTCCCGTTCTGCCCTGAAATTGACGCAACAAAGGGTAATGACGGTCACTTGCCAACACACGGTTCTCATATCACCCTGTGCTGCCCGTCTTCTTACCTCCCCAAGGAGAAACTCATGTCCCGTTCACTGATGATTGCTGGCCTTGCCGCTATCACGCTTGGTCTTGGCGCTTGCGCATCCAAGCCGAAAGAGTTGCCGCCAGAACCTGGCACCGCCAACACCACCCAAACCACCCCGCCGCCGATGCAGCAGCCAACCGGCCCCGTTCCCGGCAGCCAGGGTGATTTCATCGCTTCGGTCATGTCCGACATGATCACCTTCGACACGGACAGGTATAATATCGATGCGTCGGACCAAGGCGTGCTGCAAAGCCAGGCGCAGTGGCTGGGGCGTTATCCCGCCAAGTCGATTACCATCGAAGGCCATGCCGATGAACGCGGCACGCGCGATTACAATATCGCTTTGGGTGATCGCCGCGCCAATGCCGCGAAGAATTATCTGGTAAGCCTCGGGATTGATCCTGCCCGCATTTCTGTTGTCAGCTATGGCAAGGAACGTCCGCTGGCGATCGGATCTGACGAGGAATCATGGGCGCGCAACCGTCGCGCTGTTACGGTTACGGTGAACTGAAAAAGCCTGTTCGGCACAGGCCGGGGCCGATTTTGGTTCGGGTCTGTGCCGATATTGTCCTGCATCCCATCTTGACGTTTGGGGGCAGGTCGGGCTTTGCACATTTCCATGGCACGTAATGGACGATCATCGGATTGGGGCTTTCCGCGCTGGCGCGGTTACCAAGGCGCGCGCGAGGCAACTCCTGTGCGGCTGTGTGACCGGGCAGGCTGCGATGAAAAGGGCGATTGCCCTGCGCCCAAATCGCCCAACAATCCGGATCGCTGGTATTTTTGCCCGAAGCATGCGGCAGAATACAACGCAGGCTGGAATTACTTTGAAGGCCTGAACAAGGAAGAGGCCGAGCAGCGCGAAGCCGAAGAGCGCGGCGAAGGCGCAGGTTACCGACAGGCAGCTTGGGCCGAATGGGGCGGTTCGGGCGATGGCACCCGCAGCCGGGATGAATTGCGCGCGCTTGAAATGCTGGGCCTTGATCCTGACGCTGATTTCGATGCGATCAAAAAGGCTTGGCGCAGCAAGGCCAAGGAAGTCCACCCCGATGTGCGTCCCGGTGACAAGGCGGCGGCTGAACAATTCCAGAAGCTGCAGATTTCATACGAAGTGCTGCGTGCCGCAGAGGATCGGCGCGAATGGAAGGGCAATCCTTCAGACTAATTCTTCGTCCAGCATGGCCATAACGCGCGCTTCGTCAGGGAATTCCTCTGCAATCCACCGCGCTTCGATTGTCCGCAGTAATCGTGCCACTTCCGGACCCGCGCTGATGCCGCGTGCGACAATCTGCCCACCTTTCAGCGGCAGGCGCGGAATGTCCCAGTTATCAAGCGCCGCAACGGGAGCGCCCGCCAGCAGCAACCGGTCACGCGCTTCTTCAATGCCAATACGGTAGGCAAGGCCTCGTGGGTGATCGCATTGACCATCGCGTGCCGCAGCAGCGCCAAGCCGTTTGCGCTGCGTAATCGACAGGCGCAATCGGGGCGCGACTTGTTCTGCCACAGCTGGATCGGCAGGCAATAGTGCGGCAAGACGACGCAAGCCCACACCTTTCACACCAAGCGCTTGTTCATGGGCTGTCAGCGCGGTTAGTGCATCCAGTCCAGCCGGGGTCACTTCAGGCAATACTTGCTCCAATACGCCCAGATCCGCCATCCGCCGCACAGTAGGGGCCGGATCGGGCAGGCCAAGCAGATTTAGTAATTCCCAGCCGACCCGTTCGCGCGAAAGGCCCATCATGCCGGGGGCGAGTTCGCTTACCGCTGCTTCTGCCTCGGCGTCGGCAGGAATTGAGCCAAAACGCGCCTGAAAGCGGAAGTAGCGCAGGATACGCAAGTAATCCTCACGGATGCGTTGGCGCGCATCGCCGATAAAGCGGACGTGCTTCGCCGCCAGATCTGAAAGGCCGCCATGATAATCGAACAGTTCCAGCGTGCGCGGATCGGCATAGAGCGCGTTGAT
>JADYXV010000154.1 GCA_020853995.1 Novosphingobium sp. | reverse complement strand
CTTCAGCGCTTGGCACGGCGGCCTCGGTGGCGCTGCACAGGTATGAGTTTCGCGGCACGAAGGTGCTGCAACTTTTGCTGTTCCCGCCGATTGCGATTCCATGGCTGATTACCGGCACGGCGATGCTGATCTTTTTCTTCGGTATTGGCATGGGGCGCGGCACGCCTTCGGTGATCATCGGTCACGTCGCGCTGGCGTTGCCCTATGTCATCGTCGTGGTGACAGCGCGGCTGGCCACCTTTGACCGCACATTGGAAGAGGCGGCGCGCAGCCTTGGTGCTTCGCCATGGTTGGTCACGCGGTCGATTACGTTGCCTTGGATCGCGCCGGGCATCGTACCGGGTGCGCTTTTCGCCTTTGCAGTCAGCTTTGATCAGTTCGTGGTGTCGTACTTCCTGTCAGAACCGGGGGATACCACGCTGCCGGTGCTGATCTACACCTCGATCCGCAAGGGGTTCACCCCCGAGATCAACGCCATTTCGACCATTATCATCGCAATCTCGATGGCCGTCATGTTGCTGGCTGCGCGTTATTCGAAATTCGGGGGGGAACGCTGATGGCCGATGTTCAGGTCGAAGGGCTGGTCAAGGCCTACGGTGCCATGCGGGCACTGGATGAGGTAACCATGCATTGTCCGGATGGAAAGTTCTTTGGTCTACTAGGCCCATCCGGCAGCGGCAAGACCACGCTTTTGCGCGCGATTGCGGGCTTTGTGATCCCCGATAAGGGGCAGGTGTCGATTGGTTTGGAACGGGTAGAGGACGTGCCGGTAGAGGCGCGCGAAATCGGCATGGTTTTTCAGAACTATGCGCTGTTTCCCAACATGACGGTGGCCGAAAATGTGGCCTTCGGTCTACAGGTGCGCAAGGTTTCCGCTCCGGATACGGCCAAGCGCGTGGCCGAGGCGCTGGAACTGGTGCAACTTGGGCCTTTGGGCGCGCGAAAGCCGCATCAGCTGTCGGGCGGGCAGCGGCAACGGGTGGCGATGGCGCGGGCGATCGTTACCCGGCCACGGGTGTTGTTGCTGGATGAACCGTTGTCGGCGCTGGACAAATCCTTGCGCGTCGACATGCAGATCGAATTAAAGCGGATTCAGCGTGAGGTCGGAATTACGACGATTTTCGTGACCCATGACCAGGAAGAAGCGCTGACCCTGTCGGACCAGATAGGCATCCTGAAAGAGGGCCGCCTAATCCGCCACGGGGCGCCGCGCGATGTCTACAACCACCCCGGTGATGCCTTTACGGCGCGGTTTCTGGGCGAGGCGAACCTGTTCAGTGGCGAGCCGGAAGCGGGCGGATTGCGACTGCCGGACGGCACCCTGATTGTCGGCGTGCCGCCCGGGACCAGCACCATCGCCGTGCGCCCGGAAAGCATGACCCTGTCAACGGCCGAACCTGATCAGCCGAACAGGATAGTCGCGACCCTGCGCCAGCGCATCTTTGCCGGGGCGATGGCGACCTGCGTGCTGGACTGGCGGGGCGAGACGGTCAAGGTCATCGCCCGCGATCTTGAGCTGGAGGATACGCCCGAAGCCGCCGATGTCTGGCTATCTTGGCCGCAAGACAAGACTATTGTGCTTGCAGGGTGAACGACGCAAGGCTCTGTCAGAAGAAGGTCGGTTGATGGGGGCGGGGCGCCCACTTAGCCTTGGCGGATGACAAAACACCCCCCCTTCCGCTATTTCAGGAGGTGCTCTACATGCGGTTACCCCCGTCCCTTCGGAACGTTGGGGACTTGCTCCGCGAATGAGGTGTGGAGATCAGCCCAGAAACGGTGCGCTAGTGGTGGAACAGGTTCGGTCCACTGTTTGCGGCGGAGATCTGACGCAGGCGCGCGCGGTGGATGCGCCAGGTTCATCTCGGGATCGACGCGGAAACGTTGGAAATCCGCGCCATTGACATCACTGGCAGCCGGATCGGCGACGCGCCCCTATTGCCCGACCTGCTGGACCAGATCCCTTGCGATCAGCCCATCGCCATGGTCACGGTCGATGGCGCCTATGACACTCGGGCCTGCCACGCCCCCATCGCGGCACGCGGCGCAGCGGCGGTCATCCCGCCCCGCAAGAACGGCAAGCCGTGGAAAGAGCCCACGTCAGGGGCGGCCGCGCAACGATGCCCTTCGCGGCTGCCGACGCCTTGGCCGGGCTATCTGGAAGCGGTGGAGCGGCTACCACCGACAAAGCCTGGTCAAGGCCAAGATGCGCTGCTTCAAGTTACTGGGCGAGCGCGTCATGTCCCACGACTTCGACAGGCAGGTCGCCGAGCATCAGATCAGGGCGGCAATCCTCAACCGCTTCACCGCTCTCAGAACACCGCTCACGCAGCGCGCAGGATAGGTCTGTCCACGAGATGGGGAGCTTCGGCCATCAGGGGATTTGCGCAACAATGCCGCAAGGACCCACCCCTTTTTGAATGGGCTACCGCCGGGAACACGAGTTCAGAACGTTGGCGGCGTGTTGACCCACAAAACGACAGCCGTGGTCTGGCCGGGGTTCTGCCAAGAATGCCGCAGATTACTTCGGAAATAGATACTTTCGCCTTGGTTCAAGGTGAGCATGTCACGGTCTTCAATGGCGATCTGGAACCGACCGAGCAGCACATAAATGAACTCTTCACCATCATGTTCGTAGGCGCCGTGGCTTCCGATACCCGGTTCTATGTACCAGCGCTGGCAGTCCATCATGCCGCGCCCGGTGGCCAGTTGTTCGATCCGCAGGCCACTTCCCAACGTCGGCTGCATGGGACCGCCTTGGGAATACGTCACAATCTCTCCGACGGTCTGACCCGATTCTGGCGTCATAAGCTCGGTCAGCGTGACGCCGAAATATTTGGCCAGAGCTTTCGCTTCGGCAATGCCGACTCCAAGAGAAGTTCGCTCGATCGAAGCCAGGACAGAGGGCGACAGCCCTGTCGCGTCTGATAGTTCGCGCAAAGTGAGCCTGGCGTTCAACCGGAACTGCCGCAGTTTGTGGCCGACCGTTCCCTCACCATTGGCCGGGCTTGCTTGCGACGATGCAATGGTCGAAGGCGGGCCGATGTTTGCCATCGTCGATTTGACGGCGGCAATACTTAGCCCTTGCACCTTGCGAAGCCTTTGAATGGCCTGCACTTCCTGTACGTGCCGTTCCTCAAACATGCGGTGCCCTGTGGGTGTCACATGTGGGACAAGCAGGTTCTGATCACACCAAAATCGCAGCGTGGACACTGGAATTCCAGTGAGACGGCTGAGATCGGAAATCCGCAGACCGGGTGCTGCCGAACTGTTGTCTGCCTTATCCGTCATTGCCATCCCGACACCCCGTCTTCGCAGGTTGGTTCTTGCACAGCCCGCCGACTTCGTCAGTAACAAAAAAAACTACAATACAACTTGACATAATTGTCGTTTCCGTCAAGCATTCATGATGGCAAGGGCCGATATCGCTGGCCTGAAAGATCTAAAACCATAGGGGGAGTGCGCGAATGTGGCGTGTTGGAATTGACGTCGGTGGGACTTTTACCGATCTTTTCGCGTGGAGCGAGATTGATCAAAGCTACAAGACATCTAAAGTTCTCACGACGAAGGACGACCGCTCGCGGGGTGTCGTCCAATCGATCGAGGCCGCCGGGATTCCGTTTGCCGAGATTTCGCTCTTGATGCACGGCACGACTACGGCAACGAATGCCTTGATCGAGCGCAACTTTCCCGATGCGGCCTTCATCACGACCGAGGGTTTTCGTGACACGATCGAAATCGGCCGCCAGCACCGCAAGGCGCTATACGATCCCTACCAGACCAAGCCAGAGCCGCTGATCCGGCGCCGCAACCGTTTCACCATCGACGAACGTATGGCGGTTTCGGGCAAGGCGCGTCGCGCGTTGGACAAAAACGACGCCAACCGCATTGCGGAAACCATTGCCGCGCGCGGGCTTCAGTCGGTTGGGATCGGCTTTATCAATGCCTATGTGAACCCCGATCACGAAGAGCAAATGCGCGAGATCGTGCGGCAGCACAATCCGAACGCCCATATCGTCATCTCGGCCGAGACGCGCCCGATCTTCCGAGAACATCCACGTTTTGTAACCACTGCGATCCGCGCCTGCATGATGCCGGTGATGACCTCCTACTTTGACCGCCTGCGCGATGCGCTGGCAGCGAAGGGCTTCACCGGCTCGCTGCTGATCTTGAAGAGCAATGGCGGCGTCATGGGGGCCGAAAACGCCAAGGAACGTCCGGAAGAACTGATCGAATCCGGCCCGGCAGGCGGGGTGGCT
>JADYXV010000153.1 GCA_020853995.1 Novosphingobium sp. | reverse complement strand
GTAGATGAAGCATCGCGGCGTGGCGAAGTCGAGGAGGTCTACGACGCCTCACGCAGTGGGCCCGGCTACCGCGTGGCTGGAACCTTGCGTGGTGGTGACGAATTTTCCTGCGTGATATCAGGGCAAGGCGGGGTACAGCTTGATGTGAGGCGCAGCCAACCTTGACATGTTTTGTGCTGCAAGGCCTGCAATTCTTTTGCAGGTCCCTTGCAGCGCGGGCGTGGGCTGACTATCGCCTAGGGAAAGCTTCATCTGAAGGATTCACTGGCCCATGACCACTTTCGACGACCGCGAGAAGGCTTTTGAAGCCAAATTCGCCCGTGACGAAGAAATGATGTTCCGCGTGCATGCCCGCCGCAACCGCCTTCTGGGTGTTTGGGCAGCTGAGCGAATGGGCCTCGATGCCGCCGAGACGGAAGGTTATGCCAAGTCTGTGGTGCAGGCCGATTTCGAAGAAGCAGGTGATGAAGACGTTGTACGCAAGTTGCTGGGCGACCTGACCTCTGCCGGGGTTGAAGTTGACGAGGCGGAAATCCGTCAGGCACTTGATGCAAAGTCGGTTGATGCCCGTCGGCAATTGATGGGCGAATCCTGATGGCGATGGCCGCAGACGAGATTGCAGCCATGATCCGCACGGCGTTGCCTGATGCGGAAGTCGAGATAACAGACCTTGCCGGAGACGGCGATCATTACGCCGCGCGCGTGGTATCAGCCAGCTTTGCCGGACTTCCTCGCGTAAAGCAGCACAAGCTGGTCTATGAGGCGCTCGGTGGCCGTATGGGCGGCGTGCTGCATGCCTTGCAACTGACCACCGCCGTTCCCAATTGAGAGCGGCGCGAAAGGAACAAGAACCCCAATGTCCAACACCACCGAAAATCGTATCGCCGAGATAGTCAATGGCAACGATGTTGTCCTGTTTATGAAGGGCTCACCGCTGTTTCCGCAGTGCGGTTTTTCCAGCAAGGCCATCGCCATCCTCGAACATCTTGGCGTGGAATATGCCAGCGTGGATGTTCTGCAGGACATGGAAATCCGTGGCGGAATCAAGGCATACTCGGATTGGCCGACAATTCCCCAGTTGTACGTCAAAGGCGAATTTGTCGGCGGGTCCGACATCATGATGGAAATGTTCGAAGCAGGTGAGCTTCAGCAACTGATGGAAGATTCGGGCGTCAAATCCGCCTGACCTGCTGAAAAATTTGGAGTACGCAAAGGCGCGGTCGACAGTGGGTCGGTCGCGTTTTTTGCTTTTGTGTTTTCGTTAAGGGCCCGGGAGAGGCGGAACCATGAAGACCGGGGGGTAGGCTGGTTCCGCCTCAAGAAGAACAAATCTTCGGGACGCAACAGGTTATGCATGAGCTGTGCCAAATCTGTAAAAGGGCCTGAATTCGGGTAAATCACTTGTCAGTCGACACCGCTTCCCAATTCAAGTGTAAAGCAATCCGACACGATGTGCCGACTTGGCAAGGGCGGTTCTTGCGGACATGGTGGGTTTGATGGAAACATATGATCTTGAGCCGGAAAACCTGTTGGCGAAAACAGTACAGGCGGCAACAGTTGTAATCTACCGGCGGAATTCTGCCGGGGGAGCGGCGCAATTGCTGATGGTTGAGCGCAATGCCAGCCTCGCATTTGCGGGTGGGGCAACGGTTTTTCCTGGAGGTAAGGTCGATCCGGCTGACCGGGAACTGGCAGCGAAGCTGGGCGGTGACCCAGACCTTGGCGCTGCGCGCGTAGCGGCAGTGCGCGAGACGCTTGAAGAAACCGGACTGGTCATTGGCATCGAAGGGACCGTGGACGGAGCGATTGCCGCAGAAGCCCGGCGCATGTTGTTGGCGCAAGGCGACCTTGCGCCGGTCCTTGACGCATTTGGCTGGAGGCTCTTGCCGGACCGGTTGGTGCCCTTTGCGCGCTGGTGGCCACGCCATCGGACCGAGCGGATTTTTGATACGCGCTTTTTTTTGGCCGACCTTGGTACAGGAGCGGTCGATATTGAAGTTGATGCGACCGAGAACAGGCATTTGTTTTGGGCTAGTGCGTCAGAAGCGCTTGATCTTGCAGAAAAAGGAAAGATCAGAATAATTTTTCCGACACAACGCAATCTTGAACGTCTGGCATTGTTCGATACCTTTGAAGCTGCGCGGACACATGCGGAAGTATTTCCGATTGACGCGATTAGCCCTTTTGTTGAAATACGCGACGGTAAGCGCTGGTTGATGATCCCGGACGGCTTTGGATACCCGGTTTTAGGCGAACCGATTGAGACTGCAGATCGCGGTTAGGAGTGTGACCCAATGGCTGTTGAGATTGGGTTAAGGATTTGGTGTGTAAGGTTTATCCGAGGTGTCATCATGTCGCAACCGCACGCTTTGTCCGTTGAAGTCCCTGTTTCAGCATCCAAACTGCCTGTCGTAACTGACAAGGTGGCCAAGGGCCCGCGTGTGGCCAATATGGTAGATTCGCCAATCGCATCGCCTGTACACATCCTTCAGGATAAACTGCAGCAGTTGGATGAGCCGAAGCATGGCGAAGAGACAGCCTATGCCTACAACGTCGCAAAAGCGCCAGCTTGGGTGCGAATGGCATTACCGGTTTCGCTTTCAATAGCGCTTTGGGCTGGTATTTTATACGTTGTCGGCGCGATCGATTAAGCTCGATAGACTTTTTTGCATTATAGCGCTGCAAGCTATAGGCCAGTAAAGCGCTGTGGCTTGGGCCCGATATAGAGCAACTTTCACACCTCTGTTTCCCAGCTGTGTATGGGCTTGATGCCACGTATTGATGGCCACACCGTTCCGTCACATGCTTCGGGCTGGGTGACCTTGCAACTTGTTACCCTTGCAACTAGCACCGCGGCATGATCGCGCACGTTGAACCATTTCATGCCATTGCCGTAAGCCGTCTTGCCCACGATATGGAGGCGGCAGGACACAGTGTCATCCATATGGAGTTCGGGCAGCCATCAACCGGGGCTCCGGCCCGGGCAATCGCTTTAGCGCACACAGTGCTGGACGACGAGGCGATGGGCTACTGGGAAAGTGTGCCGCTGAAAAGCCGTATCGCGCGCCATTATGCCGATACTTACGGTGTGAATGTCGATCCAGAGCAAGTGATCCTGACATGCGGTGCATCGCCAGCATTTGTAATGGCGCTCTCTTGTCTCTTCCGTCCCGGTGCCCGCGTGGCGTTGGCGCGTCCGGGATATGTCGCTTATCGCAATACCTTGAAGGCGATGTATCTGGAACCGTTCGAAATGGATTGTGGTGAAGCCGAGCGGTTCCAGGTGACCGCCGCTGCGCTTGAAGCCCTTGATCCTGTGCCGGATGGCTTGATCATTGCCAGTCCCGCAAATCCGACAGGGACCATCATTGGGCCCGAAGAGATGGCCGCAATTGCCAAGGTCTGTCGCAGCAAGGGTATCCGGGTGGTGTCAGACGAGATTTATCATGGCCTGACTTATGGCGGGCGTGCGGCTTCGATGCTTGAGCATTTGTCGGACGCTGTGATCGTCAATTCATTTTCCAAGTATTTCAGCATGGCAGGGTGGCGTTTGGGCTGGCTGGTTGTGCCGCCGGAACTGATCGATGCGGCGCGGGCGCGTATGGGCAATCTGTTTCTGACCCCGCCGGTTTTGGCGCAAAAAGCCGGGCTGATTGCGTTTGAATGCCGGGACGAGTTGGAGGGCCATGTCGAGACTTATGCCCGAAATAGGACAATCTTGCTGGACGCGTTGCCGAAATTGGGGCTCGGACGCATCGCTCCGCCTGATGGTGCCTTCTATATCTACGCCGATGCTACTGAATTTACCAATGATAGTCTGGCTTTTTGTACGCAATTACTCCGCGATACAGGTGTATGTATTGCGCCTGGTGTGGATTTTGACCCGGTTAATGGACGCCGGTTCATTCGTTTCAGCTTTGCTGTCTCAACGCCGTTGATTGAAGAAGCTGTGCGTCGGATAACTCCTTGGTTCGCCGATCGACGGCTGCCTCAGGCAACACATTCAATATGAACGGTTTCTCCCAAGATCTTAACTGTGATTGATAGCCGTAATAATCTTTGGTTAAAGTAAAAATAACTAACAAAATTGGAAGTTTAGAAAGCCTTTCTGATGCTTTTGGGGGTAAGTCCCAGAAACGAAAGTTAGGCAAACAGTGACCGGTTGGCTCTCTCGCCTTCATCTGAACTCAACGGGCAGCATCTTGCCGCTTGCAGCAATTGCTTTGCCGGTGATCCTGACGATGGTGGGTAGCGGGCTGGATATGAGCCGCGTCTACAAAGCGCGTAACCGGCTTCAGACAGCTTGTGATGCCGGAACGCTGGCCGGACGCCGTGCAGTAACCAACGATGGTTACGACGATGACGAGAAGGCTGTCGCAAACTCCTTTTTCCACACGAACTTCGTCGAAAGTGATGTCGGAGCTAGTGGCACGACTTTTGTCACCAGTTCGCCCGATGAAGGCAATTTTATCCACGGGACGGCTGAGACATCAGTCAAGATGGCGGTCATGGGTGTTGTCGGGTTCGACACCTTCGACATCTCGGTCAATTGCCAGGCAACACTGGGCGTTGGCAACAGCGACATCACGATGGTGCTTGATACCACAGGGTCGATGGGCGCCACGCTGTCAGGCACTTCGCAAACGCGCATTCAGGCTTTGCGCGCGGCGATGAAGAACTTTTACGATACGCTTGCGATGGAAGCTACGGGATCGAATGCGCGTATCCGCTATTCGTTTGTCCCCTACAGTTCCTCGGTCAACGTCGGCCGTCTGATCAACGATCGTGATCCGGACTTTCTGGCAGATCAATGGCCAATCCAGTCGCGTGAGCCGGTATTCCGGACGATCAACGAGCAAGTCTTCGTTGGCTGGGACGAACCTGTATTTACAAGTGCAGAAAATTACAGCGCGAAAACGTCCGGCTCAGCTTCACAGTTCAGCACGACCAATTATTCCTCACAGAACAGCTGCAATTCCGCTCTTCCATCCGATACTGCATGGTCGAACAACGGGGCTTCATTCGAGAGCAGCAGTACGACTTCTGCTTCAGGACGGCAGGTTGTTACGACAACGACCACTCAGCCCCAGATCCGCACACGCTACACGTGCGTCCGGACCAATAATGACGGACGGCCCTGGCGTGTTTTCTCGTACCCGGTGACGCGCAATTTCCTGACGTATCAATATGCGACGTCTGACGCCGTTTATGAAACCCGCACGCGTCAGGAATTCAGCAACTGGGCGTACAAGCAGGTCAATTTCAGTACGGTGGATTACAAGCGGTTCGTGCCGGCAACGGTGAACAACGGGGCCAACGGCACACCGGTCAGTTATACCTGGAACGGCTGCATCGAGGAACGTGACACCGTCGCAACGGGCAGCGTCAGCTATTCCAGCTTGCTCGGCATGTCGCCATCCGACGCAGAAGACTTGAATATCGACAAGCTTCCGCAGGCCGGTGATGGTTCAACCAAGTGGGGGCCGATGTGGCCTGAACTGGCATATTATCGCCTTAACTCATCCAACGCATTGACGAACCTGTCTGAAACGACGCGCGGCGCAAAGGCGCAATCATTCTGCCCGCAGCGCGCGCAGTTGCTGCAAGAGATGGAGCAATCCAGCTTTTACAGCTATGCGGACTCGCTTGTTGCCGCAGGCGCCACGTACCACGATTTGGGCATGATCTGGGGTCTGCGGTTGAATTCGCCGGAAGGCCCTTGGCAAGAACTGGTCAACGCAACGCCAAACAACGGCGCAAAAGTTGCCCGGCACATCATCTTCATGACCGATGGCATGATGGAGCCGAATTACTCCATTCAATCGACCTATGGTGTGGAATGGCATGACCGGCGGGTAACCGATGACGGATACAGCAACCACGCAGCCCGCCATACCGCCCGCTTCCGCGCCTTGTGCGATGTTGCAAAGGCCAAGGGTTTCCGAGTGTGGGTGATTGCCTTCGGATCATCGTTGACCACTGACCTGACGTATTGCGCATCCAGCAACAGTTCGTTTCTGGCCACAAACGCGAACCAGTTGAACACAGCCTTTCAGGACATCGCCAAGAGCGTCGGCGAATTGCGGGTGTACCAATGATCGGTCTCAACCGCACAGTGAAAGCAGGCAACGCCGGTGCAGGGACTGGTTCGTTCCGGCAACGTCTGGCGCATGACAGCGCTGGCGTTACGGTCATAGAGTTTGCGCTCATCGCGCCGATCTTTCTGATGGTGATTGTTGGCAGTCTTGATCTTGGCCAGATGGTTTACGCCAAAGCTGTGCTTGACGGCGCGGTAGAGAAGGCGGCGCGCGATTCCACGTTGGAAACCGGCGATACCCAGCTTGCTGACAGGGCTGTAAAAAAGGCGGTTCAGGAGATACTTCCCGCAGCAAGGGTCTCGGCCACGCGCAAAAGCTACTTTGATTTCAACAGCGCCAATCGCGGCGAAGAACTGGATGATGTCAACGGCGACGGTGAATGTTCGCCAGGCGAAGGCTATACAGATCTGAACGGCAACGATCAGTGGGACGCAGATCTGGGTTCCGCTGGGACCGGCGGTGCAAACGACGTTATCGTTTACACGGTAAATGTCGAATACGAGCCTGTCTTTGCCATGCCTATGGTCCCGCTTGATTGGTCAACCAGAGAAATCAGCGCCACCGCGGTGAAACGCAACCAGCCGTTCGGCAAACAAAACGGCAGCTATTCGGCACGGCCCAGAACATGTTGAAACATATCGCCCCCCTTGTGCGCGGGTACAAACTGCGCAAGTTGCTGAACGACACGTCAGGTGTTGCGTTCGTTGAATTTGCGCTAGCCGCGCCACTGATGCTTTCGGTGGCTTGCTATGGCGTTGAACTGGCATACTTCACGTCGGTTGACATGAGGATGAGCGAAGTCGCGCTGTCGCTAGCCGATAATGCTTCGCGCATCGGCCAGAATGATAATGTCAACATCACACCGACAGTCAACGAAACCGACATCAAAGAGATAATGCGCGGGGCGCAGGAGCAATCAGCCGGATTTAACTTTCAGGCCCAGGGCAAGATCATTTTATCGAGCCTGGAACGCGATACGGCAACCGGCAAGCAGGTAATCCGATGGCAGCGCTGCTATGGCAATCTGGCGCGTCAATCCGGCTATGGCAACGACACTGATCGCAACGGGCTTAACGGAGATGTCATAACAGGCCTTGGCAGCGGCCCTGTCAAGATCACCGCCAAAGCCAATAGCGCAGTCATGTTTGTTGAAGTTTTCTACACTTACAAAGGCCTGTTTGGCGATCTGTTCCTGAGTGATCGTACCCTCAAAAAGGAAGGCGCGTTTCTTGTCAGGGACAACCGGCGTCTGGGCGTTGACGTAAGTGGAGGCGGCGGAACGCATTCGTGTGCGACGCCAACCTAAGCCCGGCGGGCGTTTGCAGGC
>JADYXV010000152.1 GCA_020853995.1 Novosphingobium sp. | reverse complement strand
TCGGCATCTCATTCTACCAGTTCCTTGGTGATCGCTTCGGCGTCCAAGGCGCAACACCTGTCCCATGGCTGCCCCAACTCGTCATAGCCGCTCCAGCATAACCGCCCGGGAATTTGCCCCGCTTACGCGCCAAGGGCATGCCGGTGGTGTGGACGCGGGTGGCCTATAAAGATGATGCCGCCGATGCGGGCGTGTGGGGCACGCGCACCAATACGCCCGACAGTTTGCAGAACATCAGGTATGATTCAGAGCGGCACCAGTATGACCCGCGCTGCGCCTTTGGGCCTGACGATCTGCACTATACCAAGCGGATGCCGAGCGCGTTCTTCGAAACGCAGCTTGCCAGCTATCTGGTGTGGCACAAGGTGGATACGGTGGTGGTGACCGGTGGCAGCACATCGGGCTGTGTGCGGGCAACGGCGGTGGATGCGCTAAGCCACGGCTATCGCACGATCGTGCCGATCGAAACGTGTGCAGACAAGCACGCGTCCTATCACTTCGCCAACCTGACCGATCTGCAATTGAAATATGCCGATGTTGAACCGGTGCAGACTGTGATCGATTGGCTGGAGGCGCCAGAATGTTCAAAGGTGGGGGCATGATCGAAGGCGCTGCTGATCCGGGGCTGTATGATTACGCGCCCTACCGGAACCGCAAGAAGGTGGTGTGGCCGGGCGGCAAGACCGTGGCGGTGTGGGTTGCGCCGAACCTTGAATATTACGAGATTGATCCGCCAGCGCACCCCAAGCGCAAGGCTTGGGGTAGGCCCCATCCCGATGTGGTGGGCTATTCCCACCGTGATCATTCCAACCGCGTGTCGCACTGGCGCATGGCCGATGTGATGAGCCGCCACGGCTTTCCCGGCTCGGTCAGCCTGTCGGTCGCACTGTGCCAGCATCACCCCGAAGTGGTGGCCGATGGCGCGGCGCGGGGCTGGGAGTTCTTTAGTCACGGCATTTACAACACCCGCTATGCCTATGAAATGTCAGAACAACAGGAACGCGCGATCATCGAGGATTCGATCCGTACCGTGCGAGACGCGACCGGACAGACGATCCGTGGCTGGCTTGCCCCGGCATTGACGCACACCCCGCGCACGCTGGATCTGATTGCCGAATATGGCCTCGATTACACTTGCGATCTGTACCACGACGATCAGGTGCAAGAGGTGAAAGTGGCGCAAGGGCGCTTGGCCTCGATCCCCTACAGCCTTGAGGTCAATGACCATTACGGCTTCTTCGTCTATAACATGTCGGGCCGCGAATATGCCGATACGCTGGTGCGCCAGTTTGAACGGTTGGCAGCAGAGGGCGAGGCATCGGGCACGGTGATGTGCATTCCGCTGCACGCCTATCTGATCGGACAGCCGCATCGCATCGGGCCGTTCGAGGAAGCCCTGCGCCACATTGCGGGCGATGGCCGCGCATGGATTGCGCGGGCGGGCGATATTGTTGATGCCTGGAGGGCGGGGTCGTGATTGGCCGTTTGCCCACCCCGCTGCGACGATCCTTCGACAAGCTCAGGATGAGCGGACGTTGGAATTTGCCCGATTACCCGCTCATCCTGAGCTTGTCGAAGGATGCAGTGCACACAGGAGAGCCCGCATGACTCTCGACCCCGACTATCTCGAATATCCCAAGCGCGCCCACGGTTATGACCACGCGTTGTATCCGTGGTCGGCCTTGCATGAACGCCCGCCGGTAACATGGCCGCAAGGGTCTGTCGCAGTGTGGATATGCGTGAGCCTTGAATGGTTCCCCATTACGCCATCCGACATCCCGTTCCGCGCGCCGGGCCACATGGCCACCGCCTATCCCGATTTCCGGCACTAGACCGCGCGCGATTATGGCAACCGCGTTGGCGCATGGCGGTTTCTGGATGCGCTGGAAAAGGCAGGCGCCAAGGCCAGCTTTGCCACCAATGCGGCAGTTGCCGAACGCTATCCCGAACTGGTCCGCGCGGTGCTGGATGGCGGGCATGAGGTAATCGCGCATTCCACTGACATGAACGGCACGATTGACGGATCGCTCACCGAAGAGGCGGAACGCGCGCTGATCGGCGATGCCCTGTCACGGTTGCAGGCAGCATCAGGCGTAAAGCCCAAAGGCTGGCTATCGATTGCGCGCTCGCAAAGCTTCCGCACGGCAGACCTGCTGAAGGAAAGCGGGCTGGCTTATTGCTGTGATTGGGTGAACGATGAACTGCCTTATCGTTTCGATAACGGGCTGATCAACCTGCCACTCAATCACGAATTGTCGGACCGCACGATCATTGCAGTGCAGCAGCAATCGGCGGATTCATGGGCACAAAGCCTGGAAGATGCGTTCGATTGGCTGGCAAGGGAGGCGGCAGAGACGGGCGGCGGGCGAATGCTGCCGATCCACATCACCCCCTACATCATGGGTCTGCCCTATCGCATCGCCGCGTTCGAACGCCTGCTTGAAAGGCTGTCCGCGCGCGCAGAATGCTGGTTCGCGCGCGGGGATGCGATTGTGGAGAGCTGGGCGGCTAAAGCCTGAACGCTTGAGCTGAGACAAGCGCGGAAAAGTTCGGTTCCAGCGCATGTTTATCCACGATATCGACTTTCCAAGGAAGGGTTGATTCATCAAAAGCTTCGGCCAACGCTGCCAGCGTCGCCAGATCCAGAGGCTCGTCCGCTTCTACGATCAGGTCAAGATCTGACCACGGTTTTGGTTTCCCGCCAGCGCGGCTACCGAAAACGCTTACTTTGGCGGACGATGGCAAATGGCGATCAAGTATTTCGCGGACTTGCGCCAGTTCATCGGCACCCAGATGCAGGCCGTCCATCATCCTATGCTTGCAGGCGCGCAAGCAGGGATTGGGCCTCTGCCAGAAAGCCTGGAATTGCCCCCGTCACCAGCAATGCCCGCGCTTCATCATACGTGTGCGATGTGATGTTACGCATTTCGCGGAATGTGCGCCATTGGTCCCATGTGCCGGAAACCAGACCCTGTTCAATCCCGGTGCGGATCAGGGTTGGAAATGACATGCGGTCAATCTCCTCCGGATTGGCGGCTGCTTCCTCCAGCGCCCGCCGCAACATCTTGTGCGACAGATCGTAAGTGAATTCAAACCGCTGGATAAGGCCGTCGCGGATTTGTGTGTCTGTGGTGTCAACAAGATAGCGGGCCAGTCCTTCATCAAGACGGGCAATGGCGTTGGCAAGCGGCGTGAAATCAAGCGACATGCCGTTGCTATGCCACTTTTCAGCCGCCTGCCGCAAGCCTAGCCCTTACCGCTCCAATTCGACCAGTTCGTAGCGGTTCATCATGTAGCCGTCGATGGAACCGTAAACGAAGATCGAGTCCTCGTCGGCGCTTACCCACATGTCGTAGGCGGGGTGGACTTTGCCGCCCATGCCGACGCTGCTTTCATCGA
>JADYXV010000151.1 GCA_020853995.1 Novosphingobium sp. | reverse complement strand
TTCACTTCGTGCAGGCATTCGAAATAGGCCATCTCGGGAGCATAGCCCGCTTCCACCAGCGTTTCGAAACCGGCGCGGATCAGTTCAACCAGGCCGCCGCAGAGCACAACCTGCTCGCCGAACAGATCGGTTTCGCATTCTTCACGGAAGTTGGTTTCGATGATGCCCGAACGGCCGCCACCGACGGCGCTGGCATAAGCAAGCGCTACATCATGCGCGTTGCCCGATACATCCTTGTCGACTGCGATCAGGCAGGGGACGCCGCCGCCCTTTTGATATTCGCTGCGCACGGTGTGGCCGGGGCCCTTGGGCGCGATCATGATCACGTCGATGTCGGCGGGGGCCTCGATCAGGCCGAAGTGGATGTTGAGGCCGTGGGCAAAAGCAAGCGCCGCGCCGGGCTTCATGTTGGCGTGGAGGTCTTCGGCATAGATCGCGGCCTGATGTTCGTCAGGTGCCAGGATCATCAGCACATCGGCCCAAGCAGCGGCATCGGCGTTGGCAAGGACCTTGAAGCCTGCAGCTTCAGCCTTTTTGGCGCTGGCCGAGCCCGGACGCAGTGCGATGGCAACTTCCTTGATGCCGGAATCGCGCAAGTTCTGCGCGTGAGCGTGACCTTGCGAGCCGTAGCCCAGAATGGCGATCTTCTTGTCCGTGATCAGGTTGAGATCACAATCGGCGTCGTAATAGACCTTCATTGAATTTTCCTCGTTTTCGTCATTCCCGCCTTGGCGAGAATCCATCTCCGGCCATGTTGTCCAGTAGCACCCGTTGGAGATGGACCCCTGCGTGTGCAGAGATGACGGGTGGTGGATATGAAACTTGTCAGGCGGCTGATGCGCCCCGAACCATGCCAACGATGCCTGTCCGGCCAACTTCAACCAGTCCAAGCTCTTTCATTAAAGACACGAAGCTGTCGATCTTTTCAGGGGCACCGGTCAATTCAAAAATGAAGCTGGCGGTGGTCGTGTCGACCACTTTGGCGCGGAATACGTCAGCAAGGCGCAATGCCTCGACCCGGTTCTCGCCTTTGCCCGAAACCTTGATCAGCGCCAGTTCGCGTTCAACAAACGGGCCGAGTTCGGTAAGGTCCGTGACCTTGTGCACCGGAACAAGCCGTTCAAGTTGGGCGCGGATCTGGTCAATCACCGGCGGCGGGCCATGCGTCACGATTGTGATCCGGCTCAACTCATGGCCATCGGTTATGTCAGCCACGGTCAGGCTATCGATGTTATAGCCACGCGCGGTGAACAATCCGGCAATCTTGGCCAGAATGCCCGCTTCGTTGTCCACCGTAATGGTCAGAACGTGGCGCTCTTGCGCCTCTTCGTGCATGTGCATCATGTCAGGGCTTTCTTAGACCAGCGCCTTGGCTTCGTCATCCATCGTTCCGGCAACCTCGTCCCCATACAGGATCATGTCGGTGTGCGCAGCGCCTGATGGAATCATCGGGAAGCAATTGGCTTCCTTCGATACGAGGCAATCAACAAAGACCGGGCCATCATGGTCGATCATCGCCTGGATGCCGGCGTCGAGTTCACTCAGGTCCGTAATGCGGATGCCCTTCCAGCCATAAGCCTCGGCCAGCTTCACGAAATCGGGCAGGCTATCGGAGTAGGAGTTGGAATAGCGGCTCTCATAAGTGAGCTCTTGCCACTGGCGGACCATGCCCATCCATTCGTTGTTGAGCACGAACACTTTCACCGGCAAGCGATATTGCGTGGCGGTGCCCAGTTCCTGAATGTTCATCTGGATGGAAGCATCGCCCGCAATGTCGATGACCAGCGCGTCAGGAAACCCGGCCTGCGCACCGATGGCGGCGGGCAGGCCATAGCCCATCGTCCCAAGGCCGCCAGACGTGAGCCACTTGTTGGGCTTCATGAAGTGGAAGTATTGCGCTGCCCACATCTGATGCTGGCCAACTTCGGTGCTGATGATCGGCTCATGATGTTTGGTCAGCTCATACAGCCGTTCAACCGCCAGTTGAGGCATGATTTCAGCCGTCTTGCGCGGATAGCCAAGGCTTTTGCGTTCGCGCCAGGTATCTACTTGCGCAATCCACGCGGTAAGGTCTTGCGCCTTGTAGCCGCGTGTGTGCCAGGCATCGATCAATTGTGCCAGAACCTTGCCGCAATCACCAATGACCGGCAGATCGACGCGCACCGTCTTGTTGATCGAGGCGCGATCAATATCGATGTGGATTTTCTTGGAGTTGGGCGAAAACGCATCCAACCGGCCGGTTACGCGGTCATCAAAGCGCGCACCGATGCAGACGACCAGATCGGCGCGGTTCATCGTCATATTGGCTTCGTATGTTCCGTGCATGCCCAGCATGCCCAACCACGCAGGATGGTCAGCCGGAAACGCACCAAGACCCATCAGTGTCGATGTAACAGGCGCGCCGACAAGGGTCTGCAATTCTTGCAGCAGCTTGGCGGCTTGTGGCCCTGAATTGATAACGCCGCCGCCAGTGTAGAAAACGGGCGCGCGGGCATTGGCGATCATTTCGATCGCTTGTTCGATTTCGCGAACGCCGCCCTCGGTCTGCGGATTGTAGCGGTTGCGCTGTTGCGGTGCGGCACCGCTCCACGCGGCCATCGCAATCTGCACATCCTTGGGAATATCGATCACGACCGGGCCGGGGCGGCCTTCAGTTGCGATGCGGAATGCCTCATCAATGATCGTTGCGAGTTGCGCCGGGTCTTTGACCAGATAGTTGTGTTTGGTGCAGTGGCGCGTGATGCCCACGGTATCGGCTTCCTGAAACGCGTCCGAGCCGATCAGGCCCGTAGGGACCTGTCCGGTGATGACAACCATCGGGATCGAATCCATAAACGCATCGGCAATGCCAGTGACCGCGTTGGTAGCGCCGGGACCGGACGTTACCAGCACTACACCGGGCTTGCCGGTGGCGCGCGCATAGCCTTCGGCGGCATGGGCCGCGCCAGCTTCGTGACGCACAAGGATGTGGCGAATGCGTTCATCACCGAACAGCGCATCGTAAATCGGCAGCACTGCGCCGCCCGGATAGCCGAATACAAACTCGACTCCCTTGGCAACGAGGCTTTCGACCAAGATTTCGGCGCCGCTGCGCTCGCTTGTCACGTCACGTAATCCTTCTGCCTGTCGCATTCGTTTGATCGTCGCATCTGTCCTGATGGGCCGATAGCCGCGACTGCGTGTATGCAAAACAAAAATTATCGGCCCGGTACAGGCTGGCTGCACCGGGCCGTCTCTCCCCACTCGGGCATCCGCGTTGCGGACGCCGCAACAAGGACAATTGACGGCCTGCTACTTGACATAAAATGCCATGTCAAGCGGCTATATGCGCAATAAACTTGCTGCATGATCGGTGTCAATGGAATTTTCGTACGTTAAGCGGGGCCAAGTGCCGGGATTCTGGTTGTTCAGCCAAGTGTATTGCCGTTTGGCATAACGGCGGGTTGCCTGCTGACCGGCGGCGATAGCCTCGGATTGAGAGGCCTCGCCGCGACAATACATTCTGATTTCAGGAACACCGATGGCCCGCATAACAGGCATATCGTCGGGCAAGTTGCGCGCAAGCAGGGCTTCAACTTCAGCAATCGAGCCCCCTTGCCACATCAATTCAAACCGCAAATCGCAGCGTTTATACAACCATTGGCGTTCAGGCAGGAGGATCAGGGGGGCAAGATCAACACTGTCAGCGATCCCGCCGCTCAACTGCTTTTGCCAGTGGGCAAGCGAGCGGCCGGTAGAGCGGATAACCTCCAGTGCGCGCGTGACGCGTTGGGTATCTGCCGGGGCAAGCAGCGCGGCGCGTGCCGGGTCTTCATCCTGCAGGGCTTTGTAAGTCTGATCCTGCGGCATCGCGCGGACCTCAGCCCGGATGACGGGGTCAATTTCCGGCACTGGTGCAATTCCATCCAACAAGGTGCGTATATAAAGGCCCGTCCCGCCGACAAGGATCGGCAATGCCCCGCGCGCATGCGCCGCCGCTATTTCGCGCTTTGCGGCCTTGGCCCAGTCCGCTGCCGAGCAAGCCTGCGCGCCGTCCCATGCGCCGTACAGGACATGGGGCACGCCTTGCATCTCATCTTCGGATGGTCGTGCGCTGAGGACGAGCAAATCGGCATAGACTTGTGCGCTGTCGGCGTTGACGATGACGGCCTCTTGTCCGTCGGCCATCGCTCGCAAAGCAAGCTTTACCGCAAGATCGCTCTTGCCGCTGGCGGTCGGCCCTGCGATTAGCGCGAGCCTTGGCCGTTTGGTCCCCAAACTCACGCTTACGCTTTCAAAGGAATTCTCGGTGATCATCGCGCGCCTGATAGCAGACCCAGAGACGCTTGGTGACAATCTTGCGCTCGCCATGGAAATGATTGAGGCGCGAGATTGGGAAGTCGCTGGCGCAGGCATGCTCGACACCTGCGAAGATGTGTTGGAACTTGAGGTTCTTGAAGGCGATCCTGTGGGGATTCGCAGCATTCTTGATCAATGCTTTCCGACAAGCGATTTGCTGTTGTCGCAAGGCTTGATCGATGTACCGGGCCTGTTCGTTTCCGACATGGATTCAACCATGATCGGTCAGGAATGCATTGACGAACTGGCTGATTTTGCCGGTCTGAAAGACCGCATCGCAGCGATTACCGAGCGCGCGATGCAAGGCGAGCTTGATTTCGAATCGGCGCTGCGTGTGCGGGTGGGCTTGTTGAAAGACCTGCCCGAGGCTGCAATTCGCCAGTGCCTTGATGAACGGATCCAGCCGATGTCTGGCGCACGGACGCTGGTTTCCACCTTGAAGGCGCGCGGATGTCATACCGTGTTGGTGACGGGCGGTTTCCATTCCTTTGCTGATCCCGTGGCTGAATTGCTTGGCTTTGAACGTGTGGTTGGGAACCGTCTGGGATTGCATGATGGTGTGCTCACTGGCGGCCTGGTGGGTGGAATCGTTGACAGTGCGGTGAAGAAGCAAGTGTTGCTTGAAGAGTCGGCTCGGCTGGGTGAGGGCGTGTTGAGCCTCGCCACCGGCGATGGCGCAAATGACATTCCAATGATTGAGGCCGCCCATTTCGGCATTGCTTACCGCGCCAAACCAAAGGCGCGCGCTGCGGCAGACGGCTGGATCGATCGTGGTGATCTGACTTCAATCCTTGCCCTTCTGGGCATACCGCGTGAAGACTGGGTGCTGGATTGACGGAGTATTTACACTCCTGTTAGTATCGACGGCTGAAGCTAACTGGGAGAATTCGCTGTGAATGCCATGACTGGGGTTCTGCAAGCCGACTTGCCCATATATGACGAACGCCGTCCCGAACTGCGACTGCGTCCGGCCAAAGCGTGGCGGCATTTCCAGAACTTGATGAAAGATAAGGAAAACACCGAAGAGGTGTTCCATATCTTTGAATCACTGCCCTGGCGCAATTTGCGACCATCGGCAGAGCGCTTTCTTCGATCTGCGAAGGGCCAGGCTTTGCGCTTGAAAGAGCCGAACCTGCCAACGCTTCTCGATGATCACGCAGCGCTGCGCCGGACGCCTGCCGGATCACTTGCGCATGCTTACTGCGATTTCATGGAGCGCGAAGGGCTTACTGCGCAAGGATTAGTCGATGAGTTTGACAAGTTTGCGCAGCACCACGAAAAGTTTGAAGACCAGTTCCGCTGGTATTTGAACCGCATGCGCGACGTGCACGATATGCTGCACGTGTTGACCGGTTATGGCCGTGATGCGCTTGGAGAAGCCTGCGTTTTGGCGTTCACGTACAGCCAGCAGCCTTCGCCGGCGCATTTGTTCATTGGTTATATGGCGGGCCTGAACATCCGCAAACAAGTGCGCAGCGATGCACCGGTGATCAAAGCGGTTAGCGAAGGCAAGCGCTTGGGCAAGGCATGTCCACGCTTGTGCGAGCAATCGATCACGGACTTGCTGCAGCTTCCTCTTGAGGAAGTGCGGCACAAGTTGAACATTACGCCAGCAGTGCATTATCAACAGGCCCATGCCAGATGGGCACAGATCGGCGTTGATCCCTATGATTTGCTGGGAAAAAACCTGAAGAAGGCGGCCTAGGTCTTAGGGCCTATCCGAAGAAAATTGTCGGTTATCCCCTTCGGCACGGTAAATCCCCATGTTCGTCATGCTGAACTCGTTTCAGCATCCATCTCTCAACAAGCACCTTTGGGGTGAACCGTGAGATGGACCCTGAAACAAGTTCAGGGTGACGAAAAATGGGCAACTTAAAAAACCGGGATAACCGCCAAGCAAGTTCGGCATTGGTTTGAACTTATGCTTCCATCCAATCGCGGAAAAAGGCTTCGTTGGCTTCGCGCAGGGTGGTGAGTTCCACGCCTGCGATTTGCGTTCCGCCAACGGTGCCAATCCGGATCGCATCTTCAAGCACTTCGTTGGGTGCAGTTGTGACGATGTAGCGCGACTGGTCTTCACCGAACGCTTTGGCAGTATCGAGTTCGATGGTGAGTGCGCAACCAATGTCACTGGCCAGCGCCATTTCCGTCAGCGCTACCAGCAGCCCGCCATCGGAGATGTCATGTACGGCGGTCAATTTTTCCGCCGCAATCCAATCACGGATCAATTCGCCGTTTTTGCGTTCAACCACTAGATCAACCTTGGGGGCGTCCCCTGCTTCACGGCCTGCAATTTCGCGCAAGTAAAGTGATTGGCCAAGGTGCGTGGCTTCGCCGCCGACAAGCCAAATGGCATCGCCGTTGTTCTTGAAGGCGATTGTGGTCATGATTTCGTGATCAAGCATCAAGCCGACGCCGCCAATGGCGGGCGTTGGAAGAATGGCCGATCCGCCACCGGTAGCCTTCGACTCGTTGTATAGCGAGACGTTGCCCGACACGATTGGGTAATCGAGCGCGCGACATGCATCGCCCATGCCTTCAAGCGCTTGGACGATTTGCGCCATGATTTCGGGGCGCTGGGGGTTGGCAAAGTTGAGGCAGTTGGTGATGGCAAGCGGCCGTGCGCCGACTGCGCAGATGTTGCGATACGTCTCGGCCACGGCCTGTTTGCCGCCTTCGTAGGGATCGGCGTAGCAATAGCGGGGGCTGCAATCGGTGCTCATGGCGAGCGCTTTTTGTGTGCCGTGAATGCGCACAACTGCCGCATCGCCACCTGATTTTTGCAGCGTATCTGCGCCAACCTGACTGTCGTATTGTTCGAAAATCCAGCGGCGGTTGGCAAGATCGGGGCAGCCGATCAGCTTGACGAGGTCTGCGCCAAGATCGGCGCTTTCCGCCACGCTGCCGAGTGGCGCGACATTGGCCCATGCCTTGTAATCGGCAAGGCTGAGGGCCGGACGATCATAGAGCGGGGCATCTTCAGCGAGTGGACCGAGCGGAATGTCGCACACGGTTGCGCCCTGGAATGTCAGCACCAGGTGGCCAGTGTCGGTCACTTCGCCGATCACGGCAAAGTCCAGTTCCCACTTCTTGAAGATCGCCTCGGCCATCGGTTCTTTGCCGGGCTTGAGCACCATGAGCATGCGCTCCTGGCTTTCCGAGAGCATCATTTCGTAAGGCGTCATGCCTTCTTCGCGGCAGGGTACCATATCCATGTTGAGTATGATGCCAGCCTTGCCGTTTGTCGCCATTTCAACAGACGATGAGGTAAGGCCAGCTGCGCCCATGTCCTGAATGGCCACGATCGCATCGGTTGCCATCAGTTCAAGGCAGGCTTCGATCAACAGCTTTTCGGTAAACGGATCGCCCACTTGCACGGTGGGACGCTTGGCTTCCGAATCCTCGCCGAAATCGGCGCTGGCCATGGTGGCGCCGTGGATACCATCGCGTCCGGTCTTTGAACCGACATAAACGATGGGGTTCCCAAGGCCGGTCGCGGCGGAATAGAAGATCTTGTCCTGATCAGCGACGCCAACGGTCATCGCGTTGACAAGGATGTTGCCATCGTATGCCGGGTGGAAGTTCGTTTCGCCGCCAACAGTCGGCACGCCCACGCAATTGCCATAGCCGCCGATTCCCGCAACCACGCCTTGAACGAGATGCTTCATCTTGGGGTGGTCGGGGCGGCCGAATCGCAGTGCATTCATGTTGGCTACGGGCCGCGCGCCCATGGTGAACACATCGCGCAAGATGCCGCCAACACCTGTGGCCGCACCCTGATAGGGTTCGATGTAAGATGGGTGGTTGTGGCTTTCCATTTTGAATATGGCAGCCTGGCCATCGCCAATATCGATAACGCCTGCGTTTTCGCCAGGCCCGCAAATGACCCAAGGCGCGCTGGTGGGCAGCTTCTTGAGGTGAATGCGGCTTGATTTGTAAGAGCAATGCTCTGACCACATGACCGAAAATATGCCGAGTTCGACAAGGTTCGGTTCACGACCGAGCGCGTTCAGGACGCGCTGGTATTCGTCTTCGGACAGGCCATGGGCGGCGACGACATCTGCGGTGATCTCGGACATGGCCCGCGCCTTAGCGAGGGCTGCGCAAAGTGGCTAGTCTTAACCTGCCAAGGCGTGCTTAACCTGCAAACTTGGTTGCAGCCCATGTTGCTGCGGTAGCGGCAATGGCGGTGGCAAAAGTGCCCCAAATGACGTCAATGATCGTCACATGGACGGGCCAGCGCGCCAAGACAGCCTGACTGGTAAGATCATATGTCATGTAGCACATGGCCCCCAGCATTGCGCCGTTCAGCGCCGCAGCGCCAAGCCCCTGGGTCAGGCCGGGGCGAACGGCGAACCACATCATGCCAACTAGATAAAGCACATAGAAAACGAGTGCCGGTGCAATCCGGAAGGTCGGCGCCAGCAGATCACCCAAAGCCGGGCGATAAAGCTTGGATCCTGCCCATCCGAGCCATACGGCATCAAGCGCGCCAAACACCACAGCGGCTGCGATATAGGCGATCAAATACTGCATGGTGTGGGCAACCTTCCTGACAACTTCTTATCGAAGCTTGACCCGCCCCTTGTGCCCCGTCAATGCTGCCCACATGGGAATGGCACCGGAAATCGCGAACCTCAGCTTTGAAGAGGCTCTGAAAGAACTCGAAACCGTCGTCAGGCGGCTCGAAAGTGGTGAGGCACCGCTCGACGAATCGATCGAGCTTTATGCCAAAGGTGACGCCTTGCGCGCTCACTGCCAGGCTCGGCTTGATTCTGCACAGGCGCGGATCGAGGCTATTGTTGCTGACCGCGACGGCAAAGCGCAGGGCTTGCGCCCGTTCGATGAAACAGCAGGTTAGGGGCTAGACATGTCACAGGCAACCGGACTGCTGAAGCCCGCCCTCAATGCTATTGCCGAGGACATCGACCACAGCTTCGATTTGCTTTTGCCGCTGCCGGGCGATCCGCGCAACCGCCTGGTCGAAGCTATGCGGTACGCTACGATGGGTGGCGGTAAACGCATCCGGCCTTTGTTGGTTACAGCAACAGCTGCGATGTTCGGCGTATCGCGTGAGGCTGCGGTACGGGTTGGGACCGCGATTGAAGCGATCCATGTCTATTCGCTCATCCACGATGATTTACCGTGCATGGACAATGATGGAACGCGTCACGGCAAACCCACGGTGCATGTCGCCTTCGACGATGCCGCAGCGGTCTTGGCTGGCGATGCCTTGCACGATTTTGCCTTCGAATTGCTGTCGGATCCTGCCACCAGCGGCGATCCGTTTGTACGCATCGAATTGATCCGTACGCTCGCTATGGCCAGCGGGATGAATGGTATGTGCGGCGGACAGATGATGGATATCGTCGCTGAAACCGAAAGCTTCGATCTGCCCACTGTAACCCGGTTGCAGCAATTGAAGACGGGCGCATTGCTGGCAGCGTCGGTCGAGATGGGCGCAATATTGGGGCATGTTCCCATTGAAGGCCGCACACATCTGCGTGGCTACGCGCGCGATATCGGCTTGGCATTCCAGATCGCCGATGATCTTTTAGACCTTGAAGGCGATGAGGAAACTGCCGGTAAAGCGCTGCGCAAGGATGAAGCGCAAGGCAAGCAGACATTTCTGTCGCTCCTTGGCCCGGATCGCGCGCGCGAACAAGCCCGCCGTCTGGTCGAGCAGGCCGTTGACCTGCTTCAAAGCTATGGTCCGGAAGCGGATTTGTTACGCGAACTTGCGCGCTTCATCGTCGAGAGGAACCACTGATGGCTGAACGTATCGGCGTTTATCCGGGAACCTTTGATCCGATTACGCTTGGGCATCTTGATATCATCCGACGCGGCGCAAAGCTGGTGGATCGGTTAATTATCGGGGTGACGACCAACCCGTCGAAAAATCCGATGTTTTCGCCAGAAGAGCGGATGGAATCAGTCCGCCGTGAAGCTGCCGAACAAGGCATCGATAATGTCGAAGTTGTAGGGTTCAACGCGCTGTTGATGAAGTTTGCCCGCAGACAAGGGGCCAGTGTAATCGTACGCGGGCTGCGTGCCGTGGCAGATTTTGAGTATGAATACCAAATGGCAGGCATGAACCAGCAGATTGATGCCGAAATCGAAACTGTGTTTCTGATGGCCGATGTCGGGCTGCAGCCAATTGCGTCAAAGCTGGTCAAGGAAATCGCGTTGTTCGGCGGGGATATATCCGGCTTCGTCACGCCCACAATACGGGATGAAGTGGTGGCACGTGTGGCGCATATTGGCCGTCTTGGCGACTATTGAGAACGGCAAATTGTGTAAACGCAATCGTTCATTGCAGCGAAAGCGCGACGCGCCTATCCGCACTGCAAGTTATCCGGAGTTCTACCGTCTCATGGTTTCGCGCTTTTTTACCAGTCTTGCGCTTGGCGCCGCCCTGATTGTCTCGCCAGCCATGGCGCAAGACAAGGATGCCGCTGCCGCTGCACCGAAGCCGCTCAATTATGCGATCAACGCTGACCAAAGCGTGGATCGCGAAAACATCCTGCTGCTCGATTTGTCAAATGGCGGCCGCGTATCGATCCGCTTGGTGCCGGAATGGGCTCCCGCTCATGTTGAGCGTGTGAAGAAACTGGCGCGTGAAGGCTTTTACAACGGGGTGATTTTTCACCGCGTTATCGATGGCTTCATGGCACAGACCGGAGACCCGACGGGAACCGGGCAGGGCGGTTCGCAATTACCGGATTTGAACGCCGAATTTAACACTGTGCCACATGTGCGCGGCACTGTTTCCATGGCGCGGACGAATGAACCGAACACTGCTAACAGCCAGTTCTTTATCGTGTTCTATCCACGCTTTGCA
>JADYXV010000150.1 GCA_020853995.1 Novosphingobium sp. | reverse complement strand
TGCCGTTGCCAGCTCCGTTGCCATTGCCACCAGCGTTGCCGTTATCGGCACCGTTGCCATTGCCACCGGCGTTGCCGTTGCCAGCTCCGTTGCCATTGCCGCCAGCGTTGCCGTTATCGGCACCGTTGCCATTGCCACCAGCGTTGCCGTTGCCAGCATCGTTGCCGTTGCCACCGGCGTTGCCGTTGTCGGCACCGTTGCTATTGCCGCCAGCGTTGCCAATGGTGTCAAGATTGCTGCGCAGCGTCGCTACATCCTGACTGGCCACTTGCGCAACAACCGCGCCGGTAACAAAGCCATCGGTCAATGCGCCAAGGTTAGTCGGTGCGGCCGTAATCGCTTCGGTCAAAACCTGTGCTTCGCTATCTGTCATGCCGGACGTGGATGAATTCACCATTGACGCATTTATCGCCTCTGCCGCTGGCACAGGTTCAAGCGAGGCATCGCTTGCCGGGGCGGCTGGTCCGGATGACGGGCTTTCCAAAACATCGGCGCTGTCGCTCTTTGCCGGAGCCTCGATGCGCGCCGGTGAGTCTATCGTTCTGGTCTGCTGGTCTTGCACCGTCAGACGCATGCGATCCGCTGCTTCTACCATGGCAACGACGCCCGGCCGGATCATCTCGCGGGCGCCACCATCCACTGTCGATGTCTCGACCGCTCCTTCCACAACCTGAAGCGAAGCTCCCTGATCCGAAACGGTGATGGAGAAGGTGGTCCCTTTTACGACTGCGGCCAGATAGGGCGTGCGCACACTAAAATGCGGATCGGGCTTTTTCTCGATCTTGAAAATTGCATTGCCCCATTCTTGCAGGACATCGAACAGGCCGCCGCCCTTTTGTTCTGATACGGGAATGCGCACCCTGCTATTGGCGTTCACGGTCATGAAGTCCTTGCCGCGCACCAGCACTGCGCGCGAACCGGCACCGGTGGAAAGCACTGCCCCGGCCGGAACTTGCCCCCCTCGCCTGATCGGCATGGTAGCTGTGGCAGTTCCAACAGTCACCGTTCCTGCAGCTTCACTGACCGTCCAGTTTGCGCCTTGGGCAAAAGCTGACGGGCCGAATAGAAGCAACAGCGAACTGATGATTGCAATGGCAATACGGGTCATGTCCGTCGTCCTTGAAACGAACCGAGTTAACGTTCGCATAGAGTTCGCGGTGTTGATTACCCGTTAAACTATTGAGAATTTCGTAACTGCTGCGGTGGTATCTGCATCTGGTCGGCTATCATCATGCGCAAAATCACCCCCCATGTCGCAGGCTTTGCACTGCTGATACTGTCGCCAGCGATAAGCCATGCGCAGGTGCAACCCGTGCCTGACAGCTTGCAGTCTCTTGACGCCAGCCGGATCGAGGCTGAACAAATCAACCTCAACGATGCCCAATTGACCGGTGCCCAACTGACCGGCGCGACGGTTGAATTGACGCCGCAGAATGAACCCGGCAGCGCCGCAATCACACGCGGGCTAGACGTCGGAGCCATCGCCATTCTCGGCCTGCACACCATGACACCGGCTGACTTTGCTGCGGTGATCGCTCCATGCATCGGTAAGCGCATGGATGATAACGAACTGGCAGCACTGACGAATTCGATCGCCAAACGCGCACATGCCGAAGGCTTTGCTTTTGCCACGGCCCGCATCACACCGCAGCAACTCCGGCACGGCGTCATTGCGGTCGAAGTTGACGAAGGCATAGTTGATGAAATCCGGCTGGAGGGAGCCGATCATGCCGGAGTGCGGGCAGCGCTCGCTCCATTGATATCAGGCAAACCTGTCCGAATCGCCGATCTTGAACAACGCTTGCTGATTGCAGCAGACATCGATGGCATCCGCATAACCGGGCGCAGGTTTGCACGGGAAGACGGACGGGGAATTCTGGTGGTCGCCATTTCCCACGACCGCTTCGTTGCTCGCGCCATGCTGGCAAATGAAGGAACGCGGGTCATCGGGCGTGAGCAACTGACGCTGGTGGCTGATATCAACGGGGTTCTCGCCTCTGATGATTCTGTCTCGCTCACTTGGTCGAGCACCCCTGCACAGCCAAGGGAGCTGCAATTCGGCCGCATCCGCTACGAAAAACGCATCAGCAAGACCGGAACTGAAGTGATCTTTGCCGGTGCCATGGCGCTGACCCGTCCGGGCGCTTACCTGTCCTCGCTGGATATCAAAAGCCGCAGTTGGCAGGCAGGACTGTCCCTACTCCAGCCGCTGGCCCGCCGCAGAAATCGCAGCTTGTGGCTCCAGGCGGATTTCAACGTGCGCGATCTTCACCAAACCTTGCAAGGCGCGATCAGCCGTGATGAACGCGTTGTGACCGCGCGCGCTTTGCTATTTGGTTATACGGCTCTTTTGGGCGGCAGGTTGCGCAGCGGGATCAGCCTCACCCAGGGTCTCGGAATTCTGGACGCCTCCGGCCCGGACAACCCCTTTGCTACCCGCCTTGATTACGACGGCACTTTTACAGCGCTGGGCTTCTCATCCGATTGGGCCGGCGTGCTTGCCGGACCTGTCAGCCTCAGACTTGCCGTACAGGGCCAGCTTGCGTTCCAACCCCTGCCAGTATCCGAAGAACTTGGTCTTGGCGGAAGCAACTTTCTGCGGGGATATGACTGGTTCGAACGCAGCGGCGACGAAGGTCTGATGGCTATGGCAGAACTGCGCTATGGCTTGCGCCAGCCTCTTGCTGCGGTCCAGCGTGCCGAATTTTATGCCTATGTCGATGGCGGAACTGCCAACAATCGCAACGGTGGATTTGGTGGCGGCTCACTCGCTTCGGGCGGTGGTGGCCTAAGGCTGGATTTTTCGCAAAACATGGGCGCCGGTCTTGAGGTAGCAGTGCCCCTGACCGGTGAAAGATACGACACCGGAGACCGCAGCTCCCGTATCAACTTTCGACTGAATACAACCTTTTGAACCACAAGCTTTCTGATAATAGCGCCAGACAGCGTCATTTCTGCTGCATGATATGCGCTAACGCCCGGTCGGTTGGAGCTTCGCCGAAGCGCTGAATCCATTCATGGAAGTGCTGCACACCCCCTTCATTGCGTCCGAATTGCACCCGCGCAAGCATGCCTGACGAGAGCGTCTCCTGCTGGTCGCGCGACATTGGCAGGTCTTCTGTACCAACCACTCGCCCAAGAAAGTCGGACATCGCGCGGGCATCTTCCAACAGCGCCTCGCCAGGCGGATTTTCGTGCAGGAACATCTGCACGGTCACCGATTCCCCGACAGTTGCACCGGGGAAAACCTGCGAGATAATGACGCCGCGACCACCTTTGTAAAAGCAGTTGATCGACACGTTGGGAAAGATGATCCACTCCCCGAACAGCAGCGGAAGCAATGGCCAGTCATCTTCCGGAATATCCGCCAAACCGGCAACATCATCCTGTTCCAGCACATGTTCCGAACGCGACACCAGACCAAGGCGCTGATGCGGGCCATAGTAGAAATATTCCGCAAGATTGCTCATCTTCGGGCCAAAGGTGGCGCGGTGCAGCACCGGTAAATGGTAGAACTCAAGATGGGCATCAAATGCCAGCTTCCAGTTCGCGCCTGCAAGGCTGCGGCTTTCGAAGTGATGCCAGTTTTCGAAGCCGAACGCTGCCAGCAATTGGTCGTATCCACCCAGGAATGCATCGAAATCAGGCGCAGCTTCCGGGTCAAGTATCGCCCAGATCAGCCCCGCCCGCTCGGTGGTGGGGAATGA